>JAPLDN010000214.1 GCA_026391755.1 Bacteroidota bacterium | reverse complement strand
GTTCAAACGACAGCATTATGGCCTGGATAGATAAAAAAGAGCAAAAAATCAGTATCCCGAATCCCGGAAAAGCCCCCATTGATTTTGTGCTTTTTGATCCCGGCCGCAGGATACTGAAAAAACTCAGTTTTGAACGTTCTTACGGGGAGCTTGCATCACAGCTGATGAAGGCTCCGTATATGATTGACAGGTATGATGCACTTCAGGAGTTACGCAATATCCCGCTGGAAAAAAAGAAGGAATTGCTTCTCGGAGCATATGGTAAAAACCAATTTCATCTGATACGTTCCGCCATACTCGATCAGCTCTCGGGAGACAGGTCTGCAGAAACCATGGACCTTTTCAGGCAGGCTTTTCACGACAGGGATGCCAATGTAAGGAAGTCGGCACTTGTTTTCCTGGATATCATACCGCCGGCGCTTAAGCCGGATGCTGAAACCCTCCTGGCCGATTCTTCCTACCTTAATATACAGTTTGCCCTGGAACGTCTCTGCAGTTCCTTCCCGGATGGGAAGGACCATTATCTTGACATGACCAGGGAAATGGAAGGCTGGAGGGGTAAGAACATCAGGATGGCCTGGCTGGGGATTGCCATCAGCAGTGGTAAATATGAATATCTTAAAGAACTTATCGCATACTGCGGACCCAAATACGAGTTTGAGACCCGTATGAATGCCTTTTCGGCCATGCAGAAGCTCAATTACATGGACCCGCTAACCGTTGAGAATGCTAAAGCAGCGGCAAAGCACTGGAATTCCAAACTGGCAACTGCAGCGAAAGCTTACCTGGTTTTTTTCAAGGTTGAACAACAATGAAAGCCAGGATCTTAACCCGCACTATCTTGCTGGTTTCTTTTGTAAGCCTTTTTACCGATGTGGCTTCAGAGATGCTTTACCCTGTCATGCCTGTTTACCTGAGGTCCATCGGTTTCTCGGTACTTTTAATCGGCATCCTCGAAGGGGTTGCCGAGGCGGTTGCAGGCTTAAGCAAGGGGTATTTCGGGCAGAGTTCCGATACCTTGCAGAAAAGACTGCCTTTTGTGAGGGGAGGTTACACCCTCAGCGCCTTTTCAAAGCCCATGATGGCCGTACTGACCTGGCCCTGGTGGATATTCCTTGCCCGGACAATGGACAGGCTCGGCAAGGGTATACGCACAGGAGCAAGGGATGCCATATTAAGCGATGAGACCACCCCGGAGCATAAGGGAAAGGTATTCGGGTTTCATAGAAGCATGGATACGGTCGGAGCTGCTATCGGACCCATCCTGGCCCTCATATACCTTTGGTTTTATCCCGGGGAATATAAGATGCTTTTTATCCTTGCATTTTTTCCAGGGCTGATCGCGATCGGGCTCACCTTCTTCCTGAAGGAGAAGAAGACTGAGGTTAAAACTTCTCTCGCCAGGCCAGGTTTTCTTTCCTACCTGAAATACTGGAAGCGTTCTGCGGTTTCTTACCGTTACCTTGTTGCCGGCTTGCTGCTTTTCACCTTATTCAATAGTTCCGACGCTTTTCTTTTGCTTGCGATCAAGGATAAACAGGTCTCCGATACCGGCATGATCTCCATGTATATTTTTTACAACCTGGTGTATGCTTTAGCTTCTTATCCCCTGGGGATTCTGGCCGACAGGATAGGACTGAAGACGATGCTGATTTACGGTTTGTTTTTATTTGCAGGGGTTTACCTGAGTTTTGGTTTTACAGCATCTGTCGCGGGTTTTCTTGTGCTTTTCTTTTTTTACGGGGTTTATGCAGCCAGTACGGAGGGGATTTCAAAAGCCCTGATAAGCAATATTGCGGCAAAGCAAGATACCGCGACGGCCATAGGGTTTTACACGAGTTTTGCCAGTGTTTTCTCTCTTTTGGCTAGCAGTATCGCAGGAGTTCTATGGTTTACCCTTGGTATGAAGCCGATGTTTATGATCTCCGGGGCCGGGGTTCTTGTGGCGGGCATTTATTTTCTCCTGATCTTAAAAAAAATAAAATAGTCATCCCGCATCCCGGCTCGCGGATTCGGGATCACGAAAAAAGCCGTCCTTTCGAACGGCTTTTTTCATTACCCATGAAACTTGTAATTAATAAATGTTTGCTGCATTCCTGTAACCCGCCTTATCCATATACCAGTCGGTGTAAGAAGCTCCTGAGGATTGTGCCCAATCTGCAAAGTGCAGGTAGGTTTGAATGATATCGGCTTTTTCAACCGGGTAGCTGAAATCAACCGGGATCTCAAAGGCCCATGGCAACCCGCTTGTCGAGCGGTAATACAATCCCTGTGCCGGAACAGATCCGTCATTTAAGGAACCGAAATATACCGGGTTGTTTAATTCAGTAGGAGCATGGTCTTTCAAGTGAACCTCATGACCACGGTCCTGGTTCACGAAAATGAACGGATTATAAGGTGGTGTGCCTATGCTGGCCTGGGGTGTCGACAGGTGCATGGTGACAGTTTGTGTTTGTGTCTGAACCGTATACCCGCCATGGACAGTATTGATTATGATACCTCCAAGCAGGGTATTCACTGCGTCAACCGGTATGATAACAGTTTCATTGGTATGGCCTGCTTCATATCCCTTGGGGTCATTAACGACAACACTTCCTACCTTAATGCAACCTGTTACGCTTGCAACAGTTGATGGCACCATAGTGAATGCAACACCGAAACCGTTGTTATAGTAAGCGCCTGCAGCCTTAATCTTGAATGTGGCTATAAGGTCAACCACCTTATTCTGGGCATTGGTTACGATCTTATAATTGAAGTTCACAACCAGGTCGTTGCAGTCGTAGTCACCATATGCCGGCCAGAGATCTTCAAAAGCATAAGTTGCAAGATCGGTCTGGTTTGGATAGTAGGAATTGAAAGCACGTGTAGGATCGGTGGGGTAGGCATCCAGATTATCGGGAACTCCGTCACCATCGGTATCAACCGGTGATGGGCTTGATATGGTTATTACCAGGTTTTTATTATCTGTACCTCCGCTGTTGGTAGCCGTAAGAGGAACAGTTGTTATAGCTGCGGTAGTGGGGATACCCGAGATAACCTGTGTTGCCGGGTTAAACGTGAGACCGGCAGGAAGGTTGGTTGCGGTGTAAGTTATTGGAGTTGTACCAGAGGCAGTAACCGTATAACTGAATGACTGGTTAACAGTTCCCACAGCGGTTAGAGAGCTGGTGATCACAGGAGGCTGCACCCCGGCAATGATGGTAATGACAAGGATTTTTGAATCAACCCCATATGCGTTGGTTGCGGTAAGCGTCACATTGGTTGGACCTTCAGCAGTAGGCGTTCCGTTGATGGTGTTGGTTGAAGCATTGAAGCTCAATCCTGCAGGCAGGTTGGTTGCATTGTACGTAATCGGGCCTGAACCGCTTGCAGTTACGGTATATGTTGAGAACTGAAGCCCGACTGTACCTGACGCAGTAAGGGCGCTTGTAATTGTGGGAGGCGTACCTACAGTAAGGACCAGGGTTTTATTATCTGTGCCCCAGCTGTTGGTAGCTGAAATCGGGATATTATAAACGCCTGCAACAGTAGGAGTACCGCTGATAGTATGAGTGCTTGCGTTAAACGTAAGTCCTGCAGGCAGGGTAGTTGCATTATACGTGATTGTTCCCGTACCGCTGGCTGTTATAACATAAGAGAATGACTGGTTAACCGGAGTACTTGCTGTCAAAGAGCTGGTGATTACCGGGGGTGAGCCGGGAACAGTGATAGTATAAACCAGTGTTTTCGTATCGGTACCAACCTGGTTGTCGGCAGTGAGTATGACATTAAAAACCCCTGCAGCGGTTGGTGTTCCGCTGATTGTTTGAGTGGAAGCGTTAAATGTTAATCCTGCAGGCAGGCTGGTGGCGGTATAAGTAATCGGAGCTGTTCCTGTTGCCGTCAAAATGTAGGGAGTGACTGCTGTACCCACAATTCCGGCTGCGGTAAGTGAGCTTGTGATCAGCGGAGGCTGGGGAGCATTGCAATCCTGGACGGGGATAGTATAACCCGGGTTGTGGAATGTGATGTTTGAACCATAACTGCCGTTGCTCGGGTTGATCGATGAAGCCCAGAGGTCGATGAAGCCTGTAAGGCTTGCCCCGGCAGAGATGCCGCTTTTATCAGATGAAGTAGCGTGGATCTGAGATCCCTGGGAACCTGGCCCGGTTACAGTTCCCTGTATGCTGAAAGTCCCTGTAACGATAAGGCTTTGTAAGCCCAGTGAGCCGTATCCCTGTCCCGTAAAATTTGTAACACCTGCAACATACAGATATGAATTTGGTCCGTTAACAAAACCGGGAACTGAAAGTGTCCCTGTGACAATCTGAAGAGCAGTGTTTTTATTGCTGTTGATTGACATCTGGCAGTTATTGATGATCCTCCCGTTAACCTGGGTCTGGGCATCTTCAACGATGGTTGTATGGTAATCGTTGATCAGCTGACCTTTTACGTTAATACCGTTTGAAAAAGTAAGGATACCGTAATTATGAATTATAGAAGCATCCATGATATTGAAGGTTTTATTATTACCCGATTGGGCAAAATTGGCTGTACCGTAGTTGTCAATATCGGCAGAAGTATTATCAGCGGGCACAGTAAGAGATCCCGTTGGAGACACGATAAGTTGCCAGGTCCCATTAAGGTTAGATATATTAGCCGTACCGCAAATCCTTAAAAGACCTCCGGTATTTACCGTGATGCTTAAACCGGAAACGCTGACTCCCTGTTTCACCACATATACCTGGCCTGAATTAATTGTGTAAGTTCCGGAGCTTGTAATGGCTGTCCCGGTATTGCAATCATTCGACTCGGTACCTTCGCCGGACTTTGTCACGGCGCTGCCAAAAGTATAGCTGAAAGTTGTTCCGCTTATCGGCACAGCTATATACTGATTGATACCAGTCTGAGAGATCTTTCCTATCCATAGTTCTTTCAAACGGGACGGGACCCTGAGTTTGGTCTTAAACTGCAGGGTGTTATCTGTTGCCCCGCTCGCTATCAGTTTGCCATCCAGTGAGGGATCGCCTTGGTAAACCTGGATCACGAAAAGGGTTTGAAGTCCGGGATTCCCGACTTTAATGGTAGCATCAAGATTGATGAAGTTATCGAACTGGAAGGCCGGATCGACCTTAAGATCTGTAAAATGCGTGGGAGTAGTGACAGGCGTGTCGTAGGTACGCTTGCAACCTGAAATAATGCTTACTGATCCTGCAAACAGGATCAGTGCAATCAAATAAACGGATATCCGTGAAATTGGTTTCATGGGCTTGTTTTTTAAAATATAAACAAATATAGGAAAATTCACTGAGATGGTCAAGTGGAAATACGTATATGTGCTCAGGAAACCCGTAAACGTGGCACTTCCGGCCCAAAATGAACCAAGCGAAATAAATACTAACTTTGCTGCCGGATTTTTTTTAATTAATGATCTGGTTTTGAATAACGATAAGACTGTGCTGGTGGGCTTAAGCGGGGGAGTGGATTCCTCCGTTGCAGCATATATTTTACTACAGCAAGGGTATAAGGTCGTTGGTATCACAATGGCTATCTGGGATGGAAAAAAACTCCCTCCGACTTCAGGCGGGAAACATGCCTGTTACGGACCCGATGAGGAAGAAGAGATCAGGGAAGCAAGGGAAATTGCAGAGATTCTGAAAATCCCCTACGAGGTTTTTGATTGCTCTGCAGAATATAAAAAGGCGGTCCTGGATTATTTCAGGAATGAATATTATGCAGGAAGAACGCCTAATCCCTGCATACAATGCAACCAGCATATCAAATTCGGACTGCTGCCTGAACTGGCCCGGCAAAAGGGATTTACCTTCGATTTCTTTGCTACCGGGCATTATGCAAAAGTTGAACAGGATGCTTCAACCGGCCGCTACCTTTTAAAAAAGGGGGTGGACCAGAAAAAGGACCAGACCTATTTTATTTACCGGCTTACACAACAGCAGCTTTCCAAAGCCATGCTCCCGATTGGTATTTATACCAAGACCAGGATCAAAGAGATCGCGAAGGAGGCAGGACTGCCGGTATATGATAAAGAGGAAAGCCAGGATTTTTACAGCGGGAATTATAAAGATCTTTTAGACCAGCAGCCTTCACCGGGAAACATTATTCATACGAGCGGAAAAGTGCTTGGAACCCACGAAGGTATATGGAATTATACCATAGGGCAGAGAAAAGGCATGGGGATAGCATGGTCGGAACC
This sequence comes from Bacteroidota bacterium, assembly GCA_026391755.1. Lineage (GTDB taxonomy): Bacteria > Bacteroidota > Bacteroidia > Bacteroidales > FEN-979 > CAIRDP01. The sequence continues at coordinate 2,183 of JAPLDN010000214.1, read as the reverse complement.
CCTCTACGTCATCCGCATTGAAAAAGAAACAAATACTGTTGTTGTCGGGAGCAGGGAAGAAACGTTAAATACGAGTTTCCTTGTCAACGACCTGAACTGGATAGGGATAGAGAACCTGGCCGGCCCAATGGATGCCAACATAAAGATCCGCTCGGCACAAAAAGAAAAAGACGCTCTTATCGAGCCATTTGGCGAGGGTCTTGTCAAAGCCACTTTCTTTCATCCGAATGATTCCATAACTCCCGGACAGAGTGCGGTATTTTACGATGGGGATATTGTGCTGGGAGGAGGAATTATTAAAAGCGTGCTTACGTGATGAACATTTAAAACATAAGAGATGATAAAACGAGTTCTTGTTTATTTGGTGATAGCGGTAATTACGCTCCCGGCGTTTGCGCAAAAAGGAGGAATGGCTGCAAAAGACCTGAAAAATTATGTGTATTTCCTCGCTTCCGATTCCCTGAAAGGCAGGAAACCGGGGACTGCCGAAATGAATGTGGCCGCACAATATATTCTTGACCATTTTATAGCGGCTGGACTAAAGCCTATGGCTGATAAAGGGTTCCAGAACTTCGACATTGTTACAGATGTTACCCTGGGCAACGAAAATAAAATTTCCTTTGATGGGTATGATGCAACTTTCAGGAAGGAATTCATTCCCCTGGCCTATTCATCCAGCGGAGAAGTTAAGGCTTCCGTGGTTTTTGCCGGTTATGGTTTCGACCTTGATCTCGACAGCCTGAAATGGAATGATTATTCAGGGATTGACGTGAAGGGCAAGTGGGTGATGATCTTCAGGGCCGACCCCGAACTCGATAAAACAGACAGTAAATTCATCCCGTTCAGCGATGCCCGCAGCAAAGTACTTACAGCCAAAGATAAAGGGGCTGCCGGTGTCCTCCTGGTCACACCCAGGGGGCTCGACAAAGATGATAAGCTCATGGCCGTCGTCGTTGAAAACAATGAGGTCACCAGCGGCATCCCGGTTGTGAACATCAGGCATGAACTTGCCGACCGCATCCTGGCAGCCAAAGGTATCTTGGCCGACAGCATGGAACGCCTGATCACGGCAAAGCAAAAACCAAATAGTTTTGAAACCGCCGCCATTGTCCAGGTTAAGGTTGACGTGGTTCAGAAGCATGCAAAGACTGCCAACGTGATTGGCCTGCTTGAAGGCAGCGACCCGGTATTGAAAGACGAGTACCTGGTGATTGGCGGGCATTATGACCACCTGGGTTTCGGCGGTCCGGGCTCAGGCTCAAGGGTCCCCGACACAAACGCCATTCATAACGGGGCCGATGATAATGCTTCCGGAGCCGCCATGGTTATGGCACTCGCGAAGTCCCTGGGTCTTCAGAAATCAAAATTGAAAAGAAGCATACTTTTTATTGCTTTCTCAGGTGAGGAAATGGGACTCCTGGGATCCAAATACTTCGTAAACAACCCGTTGGTTGATCTGAAAAAGATCAAAGCCATGTTCAACTTCGACATGGTAGGCCGTTTTGATAAGGAAAAGAACTCCATTTCGATCAGCGGGACAGGGACATCCGCCGAAGGCGACAGCATTTTAAGGGTTTTTGAAAAAGGCTTGCCGTTTATGGTTACACATTCACCCGATGGTTATGGCCCTTCGGATCATGCTTCATTCTATTCCTCCAACATACCGGTATTCTTCTTTACTACCGGGGTCCACATGGATTACCACACTCCTGCCGATGATGCCGATAAGCTGGATTACAACGCCGAAAAAAAGATTGGCGATTTCAGCCTGGCGCTCATTTCAGATATTGACAACCTCAATAAGGACCTCACGTTTAAGGAATCAGGGAAAAAGGAAAGCGCCGGCCGAAGCGGACGCCGCCTTAAAGTCACCCTTGGCATTATGCCCGATTTTGCAGGCTCCGAAAAGAAGGGGCTGAGGGTCGACGGGGTCACAAAAGACGGTCCTGCTTATAAGGGAGGGATGTTGAAAGGTGATATCATCATTTCTGTTCACGGCATGAAAGTCGAGAGCATTTATGACTATATGGCCCGCCTGAATAAGCTGAAAGCAGGAATGACGGTGAATGTGGAAGTGATCAGGAACGGGAAAGTTGTGATATTGATAATACAATTATAAACGGTGATGAGCCATGAGCGATGAGCCATGAGTAAGAAAACTCGTCACTCATCACTCATCACTC
>JAPLDN010000223.1 GCA_026391755.1 Bacteroidota bacterium | reverse complement strand
CAGGATTTCAGGTATCATTTCCCGGTGGTGCTGCCGGATTAGAGATGCGAGTGATAAACTAATTTGTTATTTCACCACAAGGTGCACCGTATGCCTCGTTTTCTGCTCCAGAAGCACCGACCGTCCTTTCGTTAAGCGTTTAATGGCCGAAGGGGTATAATGCCTCACCGTGAAAAGTTCAACATTATAATTGTAACGGATCTCGTAATCCAGCGACAGCTCTTCAATCAGGTCCGAAAGCACCTGTTCATTCCTGTCAAGACAGACCGAGAAGCTGATTGCCGAATTCTGCATGACATTGGCTCTTGACCTGTATTTTGCGAGGACTGTAAAGATCTGGCTGAGATTTTCCTCGACTATAAATGAAAAATCCCTTGGCGATATAGAGATCAGGACCTGGTTCTGTTTCCTGATATATATTGGAACTTTAATGTCCCAATGGTCGATATTGGTGATGAGTGTGCCTGCAGCAGCGGGTTTTTCAAAGCTTTTGACAAACAGCTTTATACCGGCGTTTTCTAGCGGCCTGATTGTTTTCGGATGGATTACCGAGGCCCCGAAATAGGCAAGTTCTATAGCTTCACGATAGGATATGGTTGGCAGTTTTTTTGGATTTTTAAACCATTTCGGATCGGCGTTTAAAACCCCGGGCACATCTTTCCAGATCGTCACTTCGGAAGTCTTAAGAACGTATGCCAGGATAGCTGCAGTATAGTCGGAACCTTCCCTGCCCAGTGTCGTGGTGTTATTCGATGGATCCGACCCTATGAATCCCTGTGTTAGGGCCACACTTCCGGGCACAGAACCGGCGATCCAAGGGAGAATTGCGGAATTGATCCTCCCGGCGGTTTTATCCCAGTTCACCCTCGCATCACGGTAGGTATGATCGGTCATGATTAGTTTCCTTGCATCAAAAAGTGCGCATGCTATTCCCTTTGAATTCAGGTAATTACTCAGGATGCAGGAAGAGAAAAGCTCTCCGTAGCTTACTATCTGGTCATATTCAAAATCGTAAGACCTTTTAATTTTATCATAAAGATGACCTTTCCTGATATACCCCCTCAGCTGATCAAACAGGGATTCGGCTTCACCGTAAACAGGGTGGGTTTCATCAGGGAATAACTGATGGATAATGTTAAAATGAACATCCTGGATCGCCCTGTATGATTCAATAAGGAGTATCGGGTCGTTGGCCAGGTAATGTTTCAGCAGGATTTCCAATGCATTCGTGGTCTTTCCCAAAGCAGAAACCACAGTCATGACCGGGCTTCCCCTATGCCTTTTTAAGATACGGAAAACATTATGAAACCCGGCTGCCGAGTTAACAGATGCTCCCCCGAATTTAAATACTTTGAGTTCCATCAGGACAAAGGTACGAAAATCGGGATTCGGGAATAGTGAATCTGGTTACCATTCACACTCATGGCTCATCACTCATCACTCATCACTCATCGCTCATCGCTCATGTCTCAGGGCTCATCACTCATCACTCATCACTCATCGCTCATTCGCGTCAATTCGCTATCTTTGCAGTTCCTTAAGTCAACAAGTATGAAATTTCAGACCCTTACAGGATTTATCGTTGAGAAGCAGGCCGAATACCCGGGCGCTTCCGGAGAGCTCACCCGTTTGCTGAACGACATCGGGACTGCAGCAAAATTTGTTAACCGCGAAGTAAACCGTGCCGGCCTGGGTGATGTGATGGGTTATGCCGGTGAGATCAATGTACAGGGTGAAGAGCAAAAAAAGCTGGATGTATTTGCCAATGAGCAATTCATTGCAGCTTTGACCGACGGAGGACAATGCTGTGCAATTGGTTCAGAAGAAAACGAAGAGATCATTATTCTTGACAACGCCCATTCCAAGCATGCCAAATATGTGGTTGCCATTGACCCTCTTGACGGAAGTTCAAATATTGAGAGCAATGTTTCCATAGGAACCCTCTTCTCGGTTTACCTCAGGAGAACGGTCAGGGGAATTGCAACTATTGAAGATTTCCTCCAGCCGGGCCGTAATCTCGTTGCCGCAGGCTATGTGCTTTACGGTTCATCTACCGTTTTGGTTTATACGACAGGGTACGGGGTAAACGGGTTCACTCTTGAACCTTCGGTTGGCTCTTTCATCCTGAGCCATCCTGGTATGAAATATCCTAAAGGTGGAAACATTTATTCCATCAATGAGGCAAACTACATTTATTTTCCCGAAGGTGTAAAGCAGTATGTGAGGTATTGCCAGGAGGATGACAAATCAACTTCAAGGCCATACTCTACAAGGTATATAGGATCGATGGTGGCCGATTTTCACCGTAACCTGATACGCGGAGGTATCTTCATTTATCCTGCAACCACAAAAAACAAACAGGGAAAACTTCGTTTGCTTTATGAATGCAACCCGGCGGCTTTTCTTGCAGAACAGGCCGGGGGCAAGGCTTCCGACGGTTTCCGCAGGATCCTTGACATCCAGCCAAAAGAATTGCACGAACGTGCCCCGATATTTGTTGGCCCAACGAATATGGTTGACAAGGCGGAAGAATTCATGCAGAAATATTCACCTGAATTCCGCCTCGGGTAAATGCTGAATAAGTATATTCAACACTCTTTTGAACCAGGATGACCTTATCGGACATTACCTGCAGGACACCAGGACCATTTCGGTTTCGGAAGCCCTGAACGGCCCGTCGCGTGTGCGATTCAGCCTGAAAGGCCTTGTTGGGTCATCCCGTTCGTTTGTCACCGCCTCCGTATTTCAAAAAACACCCCTTGTCCATATTGCCATTCTTCCCGACAGGGAGTCGGCAGCATATTTTCTTAATGACCTGGAGCAGATCTTCGGGGAGAGTGGGGCAGAATCGGAAAAGAAACGCATACTGTTTTTCCCTTCCTCTTTTAAAAAAGGGTTACTGAGCGGGACTAAGGACAACCAGGGCCTTCTGCTGAGGACCGAAGTCCTGAACCGTTTGAACAACAGGGAAGGGAGTTTCTTTATAGTGACTTATCCCGAAGCTCTTGCCGAAAAGGTAGTTAACCGTAAGTTCCTGGAGAAGAATACTTTGAAACTCACAGCAGGGGAAAAGGTGAATATGGATTTTATCCTTGACCTTCTTGTTGAATATGATTTTGAACGTGCCGATTTTGTGCTTGAGCCCGGGCAGTTTGCCCTTAGGGGAGGATTGATCGACGTTTACTCTTTCAGCAGCGACCATCCTTACCGTATTGAATTCAGCGGCGACAGTATCGCATCGATCAGGACCTTCGATCCTTCGGCCCAGCTTTCACTGGATAAAAAGGAAACAATTACAATTGTGCCGGATATCAGGGTTAATCCTGAAAAAGATACAGGGTATGAACCACTCCTGGGCTTCCTGCCCGAAAAATCGGTCATCTGGCTTGATGATGCCGCATTCATTGCTGATGAGATGGATAAACTTACCGATTCGGACCTGCTCCTGAAAAGCAAGGACTTTCTGCCACTTCTTCTGGAATTTTCTTCAGTCGAATTCGGCCGGCAGTTTTACTTTAAAACAGCACAGCAGATCGGTTTCGATACAGCACCCCAGCCTTCTTTCAATAAAAATTTTGAACTGCTGATGGCCGATCTCAGGGATCATACCGCAAAGGGGTATGCGAATGTCATTCTTGCCGACGGACCTAAGCAGGCTGATCGCCTGAAAGCAATAATGGAGGACCTTGAGTTAGGTAGCGAAAATGTTAAAGTGAAGCAATTTGCACAAGCGGCCTTGGGTGTAGCGAAGCAAATCCCAGCCGCGGTGCAAGATTGCGAGCGACCCCAGGTTTTCGTTCACATAATCCACGAAGGCTTTGTCGACCATGACCTCAAGCTCCTCTGCTATACCGATCACCAGATCTTTGAGCGCTACCAGCAATATCATCTCAGGGATGGCTATACCAGCAAGGAAGCCCTGACGCTGAAGGAGATCTACGACCTTAAACCGGGTGATTTCGTAACGCATATCGACCATGGTGTGGGGCGTTTCGACGGGCTTGAAAAGATCGTGAATAGCGGGAAAGAACAGGAAGCCATCCGCCTTATTTATAAAAATGAAGACGTTCTTTACGTCAGCATTCATTCGCTGCACCGCATTTCCAAATATATTGGGAAGGAGGGCACTCCCCCGGTTTTGAACCGCCTGGGCTCCGATTCATGGAACAAGCTCAAGGCTAAAACCAAGAGCAGGGTTAAAGACATCGCACGTGACCTTATCAGGCTTTATGCCGAAAGGAGGGCAACTACGGGCTTTGCATTTGCTCCGGATACTTATATGCAGACCGAGCTTGAAGCTTCCTTTATCTACGAGGATACTCCCGACCAGATCAAATCGACTCTGGATGTCAAAAAGGACCTTGAAGCTGATTTCCCCATGGACCGCCTGGTATGCGGGGACGTTGGTTTTGGCAAAACCGAAATAGCTATCAGGGCGGCATTTAAGGTTGTGGCAGATTCAAAGCAGGTGGCAGTACTGGTGCCCACCACCATCCTTGCTCTTCAGCATTACAAAACATTTTCGGAAAGGCTGAAAAATTTTCCCTGCCGGGTCGATTACATTAACCGCTTCAGAAGCGCGAAAAAGCAAACCCAGATCCTCAGGGACCTTAAAGAAGGAAAAGTTGATATCCTTATCGGGACTCACAGGTTACTCGGAAAGGATATACAGTTTAAGGATCTTGGTTTGCTCATCGTTGATGAAGAACAGAAATTCGGGGTTGCGGCCAAGGAAAAGATGAAACGGCTCAGGGTAAATGTCGATACACTGACCCTTACAGCCACTCCGATCCCGCGGACCCTTCAGTTCTCGCTGATGGGGGCCAGGGACCTGTCGATCATCAACACCCCCCCGCCCAACCGCTTCCCGGTCCAGACCGAATTACATGCCTTTCATGAAGATATATTCAGGGAAGCAATCAGCAGTGAATTGTCAAGGGGTGGACAGGTTTTCGTCGTAAATACAAGGGTGCAGAATATAGGCGAAGTAGCGGGAATGATACAAAGGCTGGTTCCCGGAGCCACAGTGGCTGTGGCACACGGGCAAATGGACGGCACAAAGCTCGAAAAGGTGATGGTCGATTTCATTGAGGGAGAATTCGATGTCCTCGTTGCCACCACTATCATTGAATCGGGCCTCGACATCCCCAATGTCAATACTATCATCATCAACGATGCCCATCATTACGGCCTCAGCGACCTTCACCAGCTCAGGGGAAGGGTAGGGCGTTCCAATAAAAAAGCCTTCTGTTACCTGATCGCGCCGCACATGTCGACACTCACCGATGAGGCAAGGAAAAGGCTCAGGGCCATCGAGGAATTTTCGGAACTCGGCAGTGGTTTCAGCATTGCTATGCGCGACCTGGATATCAGGGGCGCCGGAAACATACTGGGAGCCGAACAAAGCGGGTTCATTACCGAGATCGGCTATGAAATGTACCAGAAGATCCTTGACGAAGCCCTTACCGAACTGAAAGAACAGGATTTCGGCGAGCTGTTCCGTGACCTTCCTGCCCGCCCCCTGGTAAAAGACTGTGTAATTGAAACCGATATGGAGATACTGATACCTGATGCTTATGTCACGAATATTACCGAACGCTTAAATCTTTATAAGGAATTGGATTCCATTGAGGACGAGGGCAAGCTTGATGAATTCAGGGAGAGGCTGGCCGACAGGTTTGGACCGGTTCCCCGGCAAACCGACGACCTCCTTCAGACCATCCGGCTGCGGAAGGCGGCAAAAAATATTGGGTTTGAAAAGCTTATACTCAGAAAAGGCAGGATGAATGCCTATTTCCCGTCGAACCCCGATTCAACGTATTACCAGTCCAAGGCATTCACAAGTATACTCGACCTGGTCAAAGACCCTTCCACAGGCTTACGTTTGAAACAGGAAGGGAACAAACTCTTCATTGCTTTTCGTGAGACAGGGTCAGTCGCACAGGGGCTGAAAAAGTTTGAAGTACTAAAGAGTGTGATGTAATATTTTAAATGTTTATTGAATTTTCTTAAATTCGCACAAATTTTCCCCTGTGTCTGATAGTCTTGTTATAATTCCTACTTATAATGAGAAGGAAAATATTGAACGGATAATCCGTACAGTATTCTCCCTGTCGAAAGACTTTCATGTTCTGATCATAGAGGATAATTCCCCCGATGGTACAGCGGCTATTGTTTCCCGACTCATGACTGAGTTTCCTTTACAACTGTTCATGGAACAGCGTAAAGGGAAGCTTGGGCTTGGCACAGCCTATATTCATGGGTTTCACTGGGCTATCGACCGGAAGTATGACTATATTTTCGAGATGGATGCCGATTTCTCGCATAACCCCGAAGACCTTATCAGGTTATACGACGCTGCAAAGAATAAGGGTGCCGACATGGTCATTGGTTCCCGTTATGTGACCGGCGTGAACGTGGTGAACTGGCCTATAGGCAGGGTGCTGATGTCGTATTACGCATCAGCCTACGTGAGGTTTGTTACAAGAATGAAGATCTGGGATACTACGGCAGGTTTTAAATGTTATACCCGCCCTGTGCTTGAAGCTATCGATTTCGACAATGTCCATTTCACAGGATATGCTTTTCAGATTGAAATGAAATTCCTTGCCTGGAAACTCGGTTTTAAAATCGTTGAAGTCCCCATTATTTTCACCGACCGCACCCTGGGTGAATCCAAGATGAGCAAAGGAATCTTCCGCGAAGCTGTGTTTGGAGTGATCACTCTCCGTTTCAAAAGCCTGTTTAAAAAGTACAGGCGTAAAAATGCCTGACCCTTTTCCCGGTTTTCCTATGGAATCATACTTTATTCACAATGCCCTCATTGTCAATGAAGGCAAGCAATTCGCCGGCTCATTGATCATCACTGACGGCCGCATTGCAGAGATCTTTAACGGCCCCGGGCCTGCCTCATTTGTTCTCCCGGATGGAACAGTAGAGATTGACGCCGGAGGTCAACTGCTGATGCCCGGCGTGATTGACGACCATGTTCATTTCAGGGATCCTGGCCTTACCGAAAAAGGCGATCTGTATACAGAGAGCCGGGCAGCGGTTGCCGGAGGGGTTACATCCTTTATGGATATGCCCAATACGCTTCCCAAAGCGACAAACCTTGACATACTTGAGAAAAAATTCAGCCTTGCAGCGGAGAAATCTCTTTCGAACTTTTCTTTCTTTCTGGGCGCGACCAATGATAACCTTGGAGAAATAAAGAAAGCCGACCCTTCACGCATCTGCGGTCTTAAATTGTTTACCGGAGCTTCCACGGGAAATATGCTTGTGAGCGATAAGGCAGCCCTGGAAGCCATTTTCAGGGAATCACCTGTGATTATTGCTGTTCACAGCGAAGACGAAGCCATCATACAGGCCAATCTAAAGACTTACAGGGAAAGATACGGAGACGATATCCCGATAGAAGCCCATCCACTCATCCGCAGTGAAGAAGCATGTTATAAATCTTCGGAATTAATGGTAGCCCTGGCCCGCAAGCATAAGGCCAGGCTTCATCTGCTGCACCTGTCCACTGCCAGGGAACTGGGTCTTCTCGATAATACTATACCACTTAAAGACAAGCTGATTACCGCTGAGGTTTGTGTTCATCATCTTTGGTTCGATGAAAGGGATTATGCCGACCTCGGCTCGAGGATCAAATGGAACCCTGCCATCAAGACCGGGAAGGATAAACTGGGTTTAATGGAAGGGCTCATCAATGATAAAATCGATATCATTGCAACCGACCACGCACCCCACCTGCTTAAGGAAAAAGACAATCCTTATATCTCCTGTCCGTCAGGAGCCCCCCTTATCCAGCACAGCCTTGTGGCCATGCTTGCTTTTTATCATATAGGCAAACTGCCTCTGGAAAAAATTATAGAGAAACTTTGCCATTCGCCGGCTGTGCTTTACAGGATAAAGGAAAGGGGGTTTATCAGGAAAGGATATTTTGCCGACCTGGTGCTGGTTGATATGGATGCCCCCTGGACTGTTACACCCGAAAATATTCTGTATAAATGCGGTTGGTCGCC
>JAPLDN010000019.1 GCA_026391755.1 Bacteroidota bacterium | reverse complement strand
GGTCGTTCTTTCTGTTTTTGTTGCAGTTTTTGTTCTTTTTACACACCGCGCAAACATAGTGCGACTTATGAAAGGAGAAGAAAATAAATTTAATTTCAAAGGTGGTGGTAAAAAGTAGTAATTTGAAGACCTTCCGCTTTGGCGTAAAAAATTAAAAACCGTATATTTACACCCATATTCAAAAAAGAAAGATAGTATGAAATTCATCATTTCCAGTTCCTTGCTCCTGAAAAACCTGCAAGCAGTCATTGGCGTGATCAACAGCAATAACACCCTGCCTATTCTGGATGATTTTTTATTTGACCTTAAAGAAGATCTGCTTGTGGTCACGACCTCTGATCTAGAGACTACGATGAGTGTGACAGTTAAACCAGATAAATCCGAGGCCGATGGATCAGTTGCTATTCCTGCCAAGATTTTAGTCGATACTCTGAAAACTCTTCCTGATATCCCCGTATCCTTTTCAATTGACCTGGAGACCCTGTTGGTTGAGATTTCAGCGGGAGAAGGCAAGTACAAGCTTAGCGGGCACAGGAGCGACGAATACCCGAGAACACCTCCCCTGGAAGACCCAACCACGGTCAGGATCCCTTCAGGGGTATTGTCAAAGGCTATCACAAAAACCATTTTTGCCACCGGTAATGATGAGCTAAGGCTGGTCCTTTCTGGCGTGTTCTGTCAGCTTTCTCCCGATGAGATCACATTTGTGGCCACCGATGCCCATAAACTGGTCCGGTATACACGCCTCGATGTAAAAGCTGAATCCTCTGCGGCTTTCATCCTTCCCAAGAAACCTCTTAACCTGCTTAAGAACATTCTTTCTGTTCAGGATAACGAAGTGACAATGGAATACAACCGCACCAATGCATTCTTCTCATTTTTGAATATCAGCCTGATATGTAGGCTCATCGATGGTAAATACCCGAATTACGAGGCTGTGATCCCCAAGGACAATCCCAATCATATGGTTATTGACAGGATATCGCTGCTGAACTCTATCAAACGGGTTTCAATTTTTGCCAACCAGTCGACCCACCAGGTCAGGTTTAAAATTACTGGGAAGGAGCTCCTTCTTACCGCCGAAGATATTGATTTCTCAAATGAAGGAAAGGAAAGGCTCACCTGTTCATACGACGGTGAAGACCTTGAGATCGGTTTTAATTCGAAATTTCTTATGGAAATGCTTGGGAATGTTGACGCCGACGAGGTGAGAATGGAAATGTCGGGTCCCAACCGTGCAGGCCTGCTTCTTCCTGCCAGCGTTGAGAACAAGAATGAGGATATTCTTATGCTGGTCATGCCTGTCATGCTTAGTAAATAAAAACATCTCATACCGTTAAACAAAAAAGCCGTCTTGTCAGGCGGCTTTTTTTTATGCAATCAAAGTAAGGTCGGACTATCCCCTTTTGACATTGATTGCTTTTTTACCTCTTTTATCTTCTGTAACATCAAAAGAAACTACATCATCCTGCTTAATCTTGTCGATCAAACCACTGACGTGTACGAAAATTTCCTGCTGGTTAGAGTCATCAACGATAAACCCAAAACCTTTTCTTTCATTGAAGAATTTAACTTGACCTGTAGACATAATAACTAATTTTAATTAATGAATCGCCA
>JAPLDN010000358.1 GCA_026391755.1 Bacteroidota bacterium | reverse complement strand
AATTTTCGGGTGAATGTTTAAGTATTTCCTCAATAGCAGGGAGGCTTAGCTTGTATACTGCTGTGTCGTTTATACCGCAGATCACATTCAGGTTCGAAAATTCTTTCCTGTACTGGAATTCAAGGTTCCTGATATCCCGTTCAAGCTGAATGATCGCGACTTTGACCGTAAGATAATCGGTCTGGCGGTATGTCCCCTTCTGCACCCACCTTTTCAATACCATTTCTTCTTCTTTCAGGGTCGAAAGGATCTGCTGCTGAAATTCAGCTTCCATAATGGATGAATAAGCTGCAAGGTATTGGGCTGTGATAGCCTTTTTAAGTTCATTTATGCCCAGGTTCCGTGAATTTTCCAGGCTGCGGTTCTCAATCCCGAATTTCCGGTAATTGACTTCCCTCGTTTTTTTATTGAATATCTGCTGGTTTATATTCAGTGTGCCGCTGAGCTGCTGACCGTTGGTGATCACGTCGCTATACCCCCAGCCATTGACTACCGGGGCATACATCATATAAGCATTAAAATTGACCTGGGGAAGGTAACTTGCACGGGTGATGAGGCTGTCGTACTGGTTCGACCTGATCTGGTTTGAAAGGTCCTTCAGTCCGGGATTGTTTTCAACGCCCCGGCTGATATAATATTCAAGGGAGTGGTCCTGGCCAAATGAAATACCCGATGACAGCAATAATAAAAGTAATACAAATAACCTTTTAATAAATGAAATCACTTTGTCGGGAATGAGAATTCAAATTTACACGACATTTTTTAAATTTCATTACTTTTGCGCTCATATGTTTGGATTTAAGGGATTCAGAAGGAAGAATAATGACAACGAGGAGCTGACTTTCTGGGAACACCTTGATATTCTCAGGGGGACAATCTGGAGGTCATTGCTTGTGGCATTCCTGTTTTCACTGGTGGCCTTTGCGTTCAAGGATATATTGTTCGATACGATTATCCTTGGGCCCAAGTCAAAAGATTTTATCACCTACCGCATGCTTTGCAAGCTGGGAAACATGTTCTCCATGCCCTCCCTTTGTATAGACCCTTCGCATTTCGAACTCATCAATATCAGCCTGGCCGGGCAGTTCCTTGCCCATATGAACATTTCCCTGATTGCAGGGCTGATACTTGCCTTACCCTATATTTTATGGGAACTCTGGAGGTTTATCAAACCCGGACTTAACGATAAGGAGATCCGTGCTTCAAGAGGCTCTGTGTTCGCAGTATTCGCTTTGTTTATCACAGGGGTTCTCTTTTCTTATTTTATTGTTGCCCCCCTGATGATAAATTTCCTGGGAGGTTATACCGTAAGCGCTTCAGTAAAAAACCAGATCGCACTCACTTCCTATGTGAGCAATATAACACTGCTTACCCTACTGATGGGCGTGGTATTTGAACTTCCGATCCTGATCCTGCTGCTTACAAGGATAGGGATACTTACTCCCAAAATGCTTAAAAAATACAGGAAACATACCCTGGTTATACTGTTAATTGTTGCCGGTGTTATTACCCCCAGTCCTGATATGTTCAGCCAGCTCATTGTTTTTTTCCCCCTGTATGCCTTATTCGAACTGAGCATTCTTCTGTCTTCGCGCATGTACCGCAGGAAAAACCTGCCTGCCGGCTGAGTTGTAACCTCGTACATTCCTTAACGTCTAAGCTTTCATTAAACACAACCCAACATGGAACCTAAACGTTTATACCGTAGCCTCACCGACCGCAAGATAGCGGGCGTAGCCGGAGGCCTTGCTGAATATTTCGACACGGATCCCCTGCTCCTCCGTCTCGCTTTTGTCGTTCTGGCACTTGCCGGTGGCGGTGGCGTTCTGATCTACATCATTCTCTGGATCGTGACCCCCGAAAAACCAATCTCATATGAACAGTTCAAATCACAGCCTAATGCCGGATCTGCTCAAGGTGCCGAAGCCGGCAAACCTGCTGACCCTTTTAAACCCCAGGATCCTTTTGCAAAACAGGATCCTTTTGCAAAACAAGATCCCTTTAAACCAGCCGATGCTTCCAGGCCTCCAAACGGCGACCCTTTCAAGGAACCCGAAAAAAGCAAAGGCAGCCTTGTTGGCGGTCTCGTACTGATCACCCTGGGAGCCCTTTTCCTTGTCAACCAGCTTGTCCCGAATAGTGATTTCGGAGACCTTTGGCCCATTCTCCTTGTTGTTATAGGCGGAGGGCTGCTCATAAATGCTTTTACAGGAAAAAAATAATTTTCACGATATTAATACAATACATATGAAATTCAGACATGTTTTCTGGCCCGTTATCCTGATCGCTCTCGGACTGCTGATTCTGCTGAGTAACCTGGGATTCGTTAATTCCGGATGGCGCATCCTCTGGAACCTCTGGCCCCTCATCCTCGTTTTCTGGGGAATTGCCGTGCTCCCGATCAAGGATCTGTATAAAATCATATCGGTCATCATCATCCTTGCCTTTACTGTCACCTTCTTCAACCGCCTTACTGAAAAATCTCCGTGGTGGGGATTTCATAACGGCTGGCAGAATCACTACAACTGGAGCGACGATGACAATGACACTTCATCAGGAACCTATTCCGAACAGAATTTAAGTGTGCCTTCCGATTCCCTTACCAAACACGGCGTTCTTGACCTTGATGCTGCAGCCGGCTCCTTTACCATCGAAGGCCTTACTTCCGATTTCTTAAGCTTCCACAAAACCGGTGATATCGGCAACTATTCCCTCACGTCAAAAGATACGCTGGGTGTGAAAAGAATCAACCTCTCACTTGAGAAGGACCATGTGAGAAGTTCCGTTCACAGCAATAAAGTTGATATCAAACTGAATGAAAAACCGTCATGGAAAATGATATTCGACATTGGCGCGGCAGAAATGAACCTCGATCTCACCAATTATATCATTGATACAATTTCGGTCGATGCCGGCGCTTCATCAATTAAAATGAAACTGGGAGATAAAAGCCCGTGTACCCATGTCTCGCTGAATGCAGGAGCTTCATCTATAAAAGTTGAAGTCCCCGAAGGTACGGGCTGCCAGATCAACTCAGAGTCTTTCCTGATCAGCCGCAATTTCAAAGGATTCGATAAAAAAGCTGACCGGATGTATCAGACTTCGAACTTCAACAGCAGTAAAAAGAAGATCTATATAACTGTAGAAACCGCTGTCTCCAGTATTGAAGTGAATCGCTATTGATCCAGAAAAACTCTGAGGGCTTCCAGGAATTCCCCGGGTGAATCTGCGTGAACCCAATGTCCGGCCTCCGGAATGGTCTTCACCAAAGCCCCGGGGAATTTATTTTTGAGCTCTTCCAGGTCCTCATCCCTTATATAGTTCGAACGCCCACCCCTGATGAACAATACTGGGCCGTTATATTGTGAGCTGACATCGGCACTTTCAAAAACATTTAAAAGATTTTCATTTATTGCCTGAAGGTTCAACCTCCAGTCAAGAGTGGTATCATTGCGCCAGTAAACGTTTTTTAAAAGAAACTGCCTTAATCTCCGGTTGGGGACCCTCTCAAAAAGCTGCCTTTCTACATCCGACCGGGCTGAAACCTTTGTAAAATCAACATTCAGAATGGCATCGATCAGCGCCTGGTGTTCGTTGTTAACCCCTGTTTTTCGCAGGCTGATATCCACTATGATCAGCTTCTTTATTTTCTGCGGATGATGGAGCGCGAAGT
>JAPLDN010000178.1 GCA_026391755.1 Bacteroidota bacterium | reverse complement strand
ATAAAGGTTTTTTTGCATTGCTGGCTCGTAAATTCATGAGCAATAATCCCGATACCCTCTTTCAGCTTCCTTCGGTGTTTATCCAGGATCTCATCAGGAGATTCGGACGTGATCCGTATTGTACAAAAGGAGTCCTCGGGGTGCAGCATTCACCTGTCCCCTGGCAGGACCTGTTTACCCTTGTAAGGAATACCATGTTTGTTGTTATCCTTCCATTTGACAGGGACGTATATTTTGCAAGGATCAATTTCCCTGCCCCGGCCGATAAAAATACCTTTTTAAAACGCGCGGGCCTTATGGACGGGTTTACCCCCCTTCCGAATACAACCACCAGCGACGGCCTTTACCGCGAATACCGGCAAATAGACGAAACGAATATTTATTTCCTCGAATGCCAGTTGCCATTCTCAATTTCCTCTATTGTCCCATGACAAAGTACCTCGCTTTTGCTGCAGCGCTTGCTTTTACTTTCTTTCTTTTTGTCGGCGCCGACGCGCAAAATTCTGGAGATTCACTGAAAACATCATCCGCAGACCATCATTTAAAGTCATTGAAATGCGATACATGCTGTCAGCAGAAAGACCTTATCGACCTTTTCTTCAAAGGAGATAACCCCTTCTATCCTAAAAAGAACAAACGTTTCCGTTTTTTTGCCATTCCTCTGATAGCGTATGACCCGGCAACAAGCCTTCAGCTGGGAGTAGGAGGGTCGTTTTCCCTTCAGCTGGGCAAACCTCAGGACACCAAGCTGTCGGCCGGGGTGGCCTCTGCATTGTATACCCTGAACCAGCAGTTTTTCATACAGTACAAAGGCAATATTTATTTCCCTCATGACAAATGGTTCCTGCAAAGCGACTGGAGATTTTATTTTTTCAATCTTCCCACTTATACACTTGGTACCAATAACCAGGTTGCAATACCTGAGGTGCCAGGATACAAGGCTGTTATTGTTGATCCTTCGCTGGGCGGGGTATATCCGATGGATTACAACTGGGTCAGGTTTCATAATGTGCTATGCCGGAGGATAACCCCTTCTGTCAACGTCGGGCTCGGATATCACCTCGATATTCATTATGCTATACTTGATGATAACCTGCTGATCACAAACGACACCCTCTACAACACTCCGCATTATGCATACAGCATCCTGCATGGGTTTAACACAGGCCATTATATCACTTCGGGACTTAGCGCGAATTTTGTGTTCGATACCAGGGATGACCAGGTCAATGCATACAGGGGTGTTTTTGTAAACGTCAGTTACCGTTATAATGCAACATGGCTTGGGAGCAGCAGGAACAGTTCCACTTTATGGACCGAATTCAGGACATATATACCCCTTTCAAAGCGTTGCCCGAGACACCTGCTCGCATTCTGGCTATATGGCTCTTTCCTGGTAAGCGGTTCGCTGCCTTACCTCGACCTGATGAGCATCAGCTATGACCAGATGAACTCCTCGGGCAGGGGATATGCCCAGGGGAGGTACCGGGGAGAAGATTTTGTATATGGGGAAGCGGAATACCGTTTTCCTATATCCCCTCACTCACATATCCTGGGAGGTGTTATTTTCACTAATGTCACCACTGCTTCCAACCGGGATATGAACATCCCCCTTTTCGGATATTTCCAGCCGGCGGCAGGGGTGGGCCTCAGGATCATGGTTGGCAAACATGACCGTACAAATATTGCCATCGACTTTGGGATTGGCAATATGTCGCATGGTTTATACGTTCAGACTCAGGAAGTGTTTTAATAAAACAGACTTATGAAAAGACATCTGCTATTGCTGCTGTTCCTTATGATAACTTCCCTGGTTGGTTACCCCCAGGAGCACAGCAAAAAAGAGGTTGCTCCCGAGGAGAGGGCCAGGGAAATCGTTGACCATCTGGCAAAGAAGATCCCAATGACCAAAGGGCAAAAGGATTCTGTGGCCTCTGCCTTTGTCCAGCTTCTCGATGACGTCCAGAAGTACAATGCAGAGGGCAATCAAAAGATTATGGATCTTCTGGTCAAAAGCCGTGATGAAAAGATAAAAAAGATACTTCATAATGACCAGAAGTTCGACCAGTATCTCCTGACGATGGCCGATATGATGAAAGAGATGCAGGAGAACCAAAACAGGCAGATGCAGCAACAGCAGCATCAGCGTGGGGGACAGAAGACCGGCATGCCGGGCATGCCGGGAGGCGGATAATTTCTTGTCATATCAAACGCCTGTATAAGAAA
>JAPLDN010000186.1 GCA_026391755.1 Bacteroidota bacterium | reverse complement strand
TAGGATGTATTCCCCAAAGCAGGTTGAGCCCGTGATAAACGACAGCATTGTCGGTCAGGGCGTAGATCGGGGCCTTGGGACGGCCCGCAGCAATGAATTTAGCGCTTCTTCCGCTGGCTGTAAGCACTGCGATCGCACATACTTCAACCACCTTTTCAATACGGTTAACTGCTTCGCAGATTGCGCCAATCTCTGAATGTTCAATGGATGGATATGTCCTGAATTCAATTTTCGATTCCACCTCCATGGCGATCCTGGCCATCATCTCAACTGCTTTGACAGGGTATTCACCTACGGCCGATTCACCCGAAAGCATTGTGCAATCGGTCCCGTCAATGATAGCATTGGCCACATCGTTGGCTTCGGCCCTGGTAGGTCTCGGCTCGTGAATCATCGACTCCAGCATTTGTGTCGCTGTGATGACCGGTTTGCTCATGCGGTTACATTGCTCAATAATGCGCTTCTGTAAGAGGGGAACTTTTTCGGGGCTCATCTCGACCCCAAGGTCGCCCCTTGCAACCATGACACCATCGGTGACATCTATAATCTCATCCAGGTGTTCTATCGCCTGGGGCTTTTCGATCTTGGCAATCAGAGGTTTTATGTACCCTGCTTTAATTATAAACTCCCTGAGTTCAATGATATCGGCTGCAGAACGGACAAAACTAAGCGAAACCCAATCAACACCATGTTCCAGGCCAAATACCAGGTCCTGTTTGTCTTTATCGGTCAGGGAAGGGAGTTTTAACTTCAGGTCAGGAAAATTAACTCCTTTCCTGTTTTTCAATATTCCAGGGTCCTCAACCACGCAAACCAGGGCATTCCCCTCGATCCCGGTAATTCTCAGCGAAAGCAGTCCGTCGTCAAGAAGAATAAGCATACCGCTTTTGGCTTCTTCGGCCGCATGGGGATAGTCGATGGGAATAACGCCAGCCTGGCCCGAGTATTCCGCCATCGGGATGATCCTGAAAACCTCGCCCTTTATCAGCCTGATCTCGTCGCCCTGCAGTTTCCCTATACGTATTTTAGGTCCCTGGAGGTCCTGAAGCAGGGTTACAGGTGTATCCATCTCATCTGAAATATCCCTCAGGTATTTAATAACCTTTGCATGGTCATCATAGCTGCCGTGGGAAAAGTTCAGGCGTGCGACATTCATTCCCGCCCTGATGAGGCTTCGTATCATGTCGGGCGTGTTGCTTGCTGGTCCTATTGTGGCCACAATTTTAGTCCTGCGGATGGAATCATTCATGGTAGGTTGGTATTTCGATTTAGTAATTATCAGTCAAAACTAAGATTTTTAAATGTAAATGAGATCCTCTGCTGCGAAAATCGCTGAATATTGATATTTTTGGCAAGCTAAATTATTCTCATGGGTGACCACACGATAAACTGGACAGGAAAATCGATTCTTGTTGTTGAAGACGACCATATCAATTTCAATTATCTTGACATATTGCTGAAACCTACAAAAGCGAAGATACTGCATGCCGAAAACGGACTTATTGCGGTCGAGCTTTGCAGAATGTATTCCGAGATCAACGTGGTTCTTATGGATATGAGGATGCCGGTTTTAAACGGCCTTGATGCAACCCGGCAAATCATAGCCATGCGATCGGGCATGCCGGTTATTGCCCAAACCGCTTATGCTGATGAGGAAGACCAGAAAGCTGCTTTTAGTGCCGGTTGCTGTGAATTCCTAGCGAAACCCATACGTGCGAATGAAATGCTGGACCTGATAAAAAAGTACATTCTGCCTGAATGATCAACGGGCCTCTTTCGCTTGGTTTGTTTGCGCAAAATTAGAAGGTCCCCGTTTGTCAGAGACTGATCTCTTCGTTCATGGAAGGATAACTGGCTTCGGTGCCGAAGAGTTCCCTGATGCGGGTTCCCAATATTCTCCTTGGGTTGTCTTCACCATGGATCAGCATAAGTTTCGGCCTAGCCGGAGCAAGGTGCGAGAACCAACCGAGAAGGTCTTTCTGGCCCGCATGTGCACTAAAACCCCCAAGGGTGTGGATTGTTGCCTTTACAGCTATCTCTTCACCGAAGATCCTGACCTTTTCAGCCCCGTCGACCAGCCTCCTTCCCAGGGTACCTGAGCCCTGGTATCCGACTATGATCACATGGGTCTCGGGTTTCCACAGGTTATATTTAAGATGGTGGAGTATGCGGCCCGCATTGCACATTCCCGCTCCTGCAAGCACCATCATGGGGCCCGGTACATCATTGATGGCAATGGAATCCTCAGCCGTCGGGCACATTTTCAGGCTTGCCAGGTCTTCCATCAAAGGTTTCTGCTTAATGAATTCAAGCAGTTCATCATCATAGAGTTCCTTGTGGTTAAAATAGATCTTCGATGCATCGATAGCCATTGGGCTGTCGAGGAAAATTGGGAATGGGGGTACATGCCTGGCCCTGAACATGGACGCCAGTATGGATATCATGAGCTGGGCCCTGCCGACAGCGAACGTAGGTATAAGGATCTTGCCCTTGCCGGCCACGGCTGTTTTCACAATTGAAATAAATTCAGCTACGGTTTCATCAAGCGGTTTGTGATCGCGGTCCCCGTAGGTCGTTTCCATAAAAACCGCGTCAGCAGTATGAAGTTCCTCGAAATCTTTCAGGATCGGAGCGCCTTTTGGTCCAAGGTCGCCCGAAAAAATCACTTTCTTTACCCTGCCCTGATCTTCAATGCTGAGCTGAATGCATGAAGAACCAAGCATATGCCCGGCTTCAGCGAAGCTGGCTTTAATGCCGGTGGCAACCGGGAGGGCCGTATCATAGGGCAGGGCAATAAGCCGGCCAATGATATCTTCAGTATCCTCATGGGAAACCATGGGCTGTATTGCTCTCATACCGGCCCTCTGTCGTTTCCTGTTAACCCGGCTCGTATCCATTTCCTGTACATGGGCCGAATCCCTTAGAATAAGAGATGTCAGTTCCAATGTTGCCTGAGTGCAGAACACGGGTGCAGGCACTCCCATTTTGCTAAGCAATGGCAGGCGGCCCGTATGGTCCAGGTGGGCATGAGTTATAAGTACCGCGTCGAGACGGGAGACGTCTTTACGGTCGAAGCGGTTCATGGCCACGGCCTGCTTGCCCCCCTGGAAAATACCGCAATCGACCAGAACCCTGGCATGATCGGTCTCTACTAAATATGCGGAGCCGGTGACTTCACCGCCACCGGCTCCGAGCACTTTTATTTTCATGAATTACGGCCTCATCATTACTTCAACCACATTATCCTGGCCCAGGGCTTTTTTAGCAAAATCCTGGACGGCTTTTATGTTAAGGGCTTTCACTTTTGTTTCAAAACCTGTGATGTAATCAAGTTTGTTAACATAATACTCCTGGACTACCGAATTCCACCAGGTATTTTCTTTCATGTCTTCAGGCCTTTGTTTTAAAGCATATTCCTTGAATTTCTGCAAGTCTGCATCAGCCGGCCCGTTTTTAAGGAATTTTTCAACCTCGCTGTAAACAATCCCTATAAGCTTATCGGCTTTAAGCGGGTCGGTTTCAAATGTCACGATGAAAGTAAAACCCTGAACCGGCAGTCTTTCAGTGGCAAAGGAAACACGCACGCTGTATGCACCGCCTTCATCCTCGCGTATCCTGTCGATATAGCGGAGTTCGAGGATATGGCGCATGGCAGCCCCAAGCAGGCGGTTATCTGCGTTATAATCACATTTCCCGTTGAAATTGACATAAATGGAAGTCCTGGGGGTTGTGCTGGTTCTCCTGAAGTCGCGTTTTGCATGACCCTTCGGAGGCCTTATGCCGCGGTCGACATAGACATCCTTCTGGGGCGTACTGGGCAATGAGGCAAGATATTTTTCAACCAGGGGTTTAACAGCCTCGGGGTTTACCTTGCCGGTAAACAACAGGGTGAAATTCCCGGGATCGGAGAACCTTTGTTTGAATACTTTCTGGAAGAGATCAAAAGAGACCTCGTCCAGCGATTTGTAGGTTGTGGGCTGGGTGCGTTTATTATGGCTTGTCACCATAACTCCTATGGTATCGGTAAATGCTTTGCGTGGTTCAGCATCGGCATTGATGAGAGCCGATTTCATTTTATCATACCATACCTTGTAGTCGGTCTGGTTCCATCTCGGGTTTGTGAAACTCATGTAAATGAGCTGCAGGGCCGTTTCAAGATCCTTGGGCGAAGTACGTGCAGAGATCATGTCCTGTTCATCGGAGATCATCATGGATACATTTGCACGCTTGCCTGCAAGCAGTTTCGTGAGGTCGTTCCTTGAATAATTTCCAAGACCCATGGATGATAATACATCACCAAGAAAATCAGCAGCAACCAGTTCCTCATCTTTCAATGCCGAAGCACCTCCCTCGGCCCAGCCGGTTATGGACAATTCGTCTTCTTTGATCTCGGTAGGCTTGAAAATGACTTTCATCCCGTTCGATAAGGTCCATTCGGTTGTTCCGAATACGGCATTTGATGCGGTTGAGGTAACTTTACCCGGGAACGGATCTTTTTCGATCAGCTTCTTCCCGGCCATATTGTCAACATACGGATTTATTTTTACCGAAGCAATACTGTTCACAACAGCCTGGATCTCTGCAACTGACGGCAGATTCACACCTTCCTTTTCAGGTCCGGTTATGGTGATGATCATATTGTCGTCGGTGACGAAGCTCTTGGCCATCGCGTTAATTTCCTCGAGGCTGATGCCCGGGATCTCGGCTTTATCAAAGGCATATTCATATTCAAGGCCGGGGTTTGGTGAATTCGTCAGGAAGTTGCCTGTGATGGGACGCACCAATTCACGGTTCTTGCGTTTGTCACGGTCCATGTAGCGGGAATCGAGGCTGCGCATGAATTCTGCTTTTGCACGATCGTATTCCGCCGGATTAAAGCCGTAAAGCTTCATGCGCTGGACTTCGGTAAGAAGTGCCGACAGGGCTTTAAGTGAATTGTTGTCGGAGGACTGGGCCATGCAGTTGAAAGCATCTTTTGTTGCGGTATAACGGCTGTAATTCCCTCTTGCAAACATGAAAGGTGGATTTTCGTTTCGCGCAATCTCCATCAACCGCAAGCTCAGCATCACATTCGCGAATGATCTCACCAGCTGGGTCCTCATGTAGCCCAGGTTTTTGCCGGCATCGGGAGTTGCATCATGCTTATAGGTCAGGGTCACCATGGTATTCGTGGCTTCCTTGTCGGTAGCGGTCCCTATCAAAGGTTCTTTGTTATCGGGAAG
>JAPLDN010000329.1 GCA_026391755.1 Bacteroidota bacterium | reverse complement strand
GGCATTTAAAAATTTGTTTGCACCCATCACCAGCCAGGGAATACCCCTGTACACATCCGTGGGCAATCATGAGCTGTATTACCAGCACTCCGATTCAGGTTTCATGATAGGAAACCAGCAGCAGTTCCAGGCTGTATTTTCTGAGAACCCCGCCAACGGGCCGGCCGGCTACGAGCACCTCGCCTATTCCTTCACCTCTCCAGGCGGCAGTGCCTTTTTCGCGACTTTGGATCCCTACTTCCTTACCAAAGACTCCATTCCCGCAGGCCTGGGGGGCAACATCGAAGGCCCTCAGATGTCATGGTTAAGGGCACAGGTTGCTCAAACCAAGGCAATCCACAAATTTCTTTTCATTCATACACCCTATTATTACGTCTCGAACGACACAGCCGAGCCATCCACAGTCAGCCAGTCCTTTACCAGGCTCTGGGCTTTTCTTGACTCCACCAGTTTCGACTTATATGCCTGCGGGCATTCGCATCTTTTTTCCAGGAGGACCATTGACAGCAGCGTCCCCCCGAATCCCCAGACCGTACCGAAAACTCCGGCATGGAAGAACAATGTGGTCCAGCTTCTCAACGGGACCTGCGGAGCCGGCGGAGGCGGCGGGTACGTAGATCCGGCTGTCAGAACAGCCTGGAACGTGCATAATGATTCAAACACCTATTACTTCAGTGTGATCGACATCAACGGCAACACAGTAACGGTAAACAGTTACCAGGGCTTTAAGGGAGCTTACAGCGTGTTCGATACTTTCACCATTACCAGGTAGAACATGTGAAGAAGCAGGCTATTGTAACCCTTTGTCAATTAACACGTCTGATCCCAGGTATCAAAACTTTCCTGAATGCAATCATCTCCCTGTAATTTTTCAGAGCTGGAACGGGCTGTACGTGCGGCTCTGGAGACCTATTCGAATGTTCACCGCGGCAGCGGGCATTTCTCTATGGCGACCACTAAACTATTCGAACAGGCCAGGGACATTATTCTTGAATGCCTGGATCTGGATAAACGCAAATATACCGTCATCTTTTGCAGCCCGGCAAGAGCATCTGCAATCAAGGCAAAGCTTGAACCGGGAAGCTTTACCATAGTATCAAGCCGGGATACTGGCTTGTGTTTGGGCGTATGCGCAATCGCCGTCAAACGGGAAGCCATTCCCAAAGGCATCCCGTTCCAGGCCGGGGGAGGGACTACAAAGCTAATAGGCAAGGATTGGGTGAAGTGGGCCGATGCTCCCGACAGGTTCGAAGCCGGCACGCCTGCCATCATCAATATCATCGCCTTTGCCAAAGCGTTCAGCATGATACGCCAGCAAAAAAACACAACTTTTTCTGATTATACCGGAGGAAAACTATCCGCCGAAGATATATTGTATCGTGATGAGCTTGAGAATTACTCAGGTAATGAGTTGCTCGACAAACTAAAGCAGACGCTGATTGGCAAAAATACACTCGTGCCCACTACCGGGGGCGAAAAACCCTTTATCAACCTCGATAACGCAGCCTCCACTCACACCTTCGAACCGGTATGGGAGGCAGTATGCAAAACATGGAAGCAGCCTTTGCAGGTTCAGCAGGAGATCATTGAAGAAGCCAGGTCCATTTGCTCCAAATTTCTTGGAGCACCGCAAGATAAGTATGATCTGATCTTTACTTCCAACGCCACTGAAGCAATTAACCTTGCAGCCGAAAAACTGAGCCTTGAATCCTTCCCGGGGACCGATACAGTGATACTCACCACCCTCCTCGAACACTCCTCCAACGAGTTGCCCTGGCGGATGTATCCCGGTTTTTCGCTTATCAGGCTTGGAGTTGACGATGAAGGCATGGTGGATCTGAACGAACTTGAGACACTCATGAGCGCGTACAACCGGGATGGCATGCACGGAAAAAAGCGGATCAGGCTTGTAGCCGTGAGCGGCGCTTCAAACGTACTCGGCATTTTTAACGACCTCGGGGAGATCAGCAGGATTGTCCATCGTTACGGGGCCCGCCTTCTTGTGGATGCCGCGCAGATGGTGGCTCACCGCAAAGTGGACATGCAGGCGGGCGGGTACGACTATCT
>JAPLDN010000126.1 GCA_026391755.1 Bacteroidota bacterium | reverse complement strand
ATCTGGCCGTCCTTATCGGGCAACTGTCCGGTGGCAAAGGCCGAAGCCGCATTGACCATATAGGGAGGCTGGACCTCGAAATATCCTGCGGCTATAGCCTGGTCAAGGAAGAAGTTCACAAGTGCGCGCTGTAAACGGGCGCCTTTTCCTTTATATACAGGAAAGCCTGAACCTGTGATCTTGGTCCCTGTTACAAAATCGATGATATCATATTTTGTGATCAGTTCCCAGTGGGGGAGGTATTCACCCTCAGAAGGGATCATTGAGTCTTCTGACTGCACAATTTCATTATCTTCTGCTGATCTGCCGGATGGAACACCGGGATGGGGCAGATTAGGTACACGCACAAGCAGGTCATCAAGCTCTTTCCGCGCGGCTTCAAGCTTGATTTCAAATTCCTTCGCTTTGATCTTAAGTTCGGCGGTCTTTTCCTTCAGAGCATTTGTTTCATGGGCTTTTCCCTGTTTGAACAGCATCCCGATCTCTTTTGCAATAGCATTGCTTTGGGCCTGCAAATCGTCAAGAGCTTTCTGGGATTCCCTCCTGATATCGTCAAACCTGATAATTTCACCTATAACCTGGGTCCCGTCAAAGTTCTTCAGTTTCAGCCTGTCAATGACTTCGGTGGTCTTTTCCCTGATGAATGATAGTTGTAGCATGGGGCTGTAATTTAGATTACAAAGTTAAGAAAATAGGGATGCAGGATGCAGGTTGCGAGATGCAGGATATCATGCATCCTGTATCTTGCATCAAAAAAAAGGCTGTTTCGTGCAAACGAAACAGCCTTTTTTTGTGATAAAATACTTTACTTGGTTTCTTCCTGCATAGGAATAATGGAAACATAAGAACGGTCCTGGCGTTTCCTTGTAAATTCAACCAGTCCGTCGGTAAGGGCAAACAACGTATGGTCCTTGCCGATGCCAACGTTCAGCCCCGGACTGTGAACCGTTCCGCGCTGGCGCACAATAATTGAACCTGAGGAGGCGAACTGGCCGCCGAAAATCTTGATACCTAAACGTTTGCTGTGGGATTCACGCCCGTTGCTTGAACTTCCCGCACCTTTTTTATGTGCCATAGTATATTATTCTGATAATCTGTTACTGATATTACTCTTCGGTTTCGCCTTCTTTGGTTTTCTTCGCTTTGGCGGCAGCTTTCACACTGATATTTTCAATCAGTATTTTAGTGAAGTCCTGGCGATGGCCGGTTTCCTTCTGAAACCCTTTCCGCCTGGTCTTTTTAAAGATAATCACTTTGTCGCCCCTTGCATGATCAATGATCTTGCCGGTGACTTTGCTGCCTTCAACGTAAGGCTTGCCTATATTAACTTTTCCTTTGTCGTCCAGCAATAAAACTTCATCGAATTCTACTTTAGAACCTGCTTCACCTTCAAGCCGGTGCACGAAAATTTCATCCTTCTTTTCTACAAGAAACTGCTGGCCGGCTATTTCAACGATTGCGTACATAGTCTGTGTTTGATATTCAAATTTTGGGAGTGCAAAGATAGGAATTTTTCATTTACCGCAAATTTTTTACTGAATTTTTTTATTCATTTAATGGAAAACAGCTTAAAATTGACTAATTTTGAGATGATTTATTAAATTTAACATAAAGCCGCTTGCGTTTGTTAAAATTTGTTAATTTTATCGCGTAAAAAATTGCACTGCGCGGTTTTCCTTATATTTGAAAAAAATTGTTTGTTTATACCACTTATATATAAATTAAAGTAAATAGACTATAAATCAACCAAAAACACCATGTTATGAGAAAACTATTACTTTTATTATTTGTGCTGTTGTCTACAGCGTCATTGATCGGGCAGAACCTGAACGAAGGCTTTGAGACCTGGCCTCCCTCAGGATGGACAATTATCAATAGCGGTACTGCTTCGAACAACATCACCCAAAGCAGCACGTATGCCCATTCAGGAACTTACTCAGCGCGATTCTGTTCTTTATACTCTGGATCACCTTATGACGAGTATATGATTACGCCTAAACTGGTTGTTACTGCAGGTAACCAAACGATCACATTCTGGTACCGCAGCTACACTTCAGGAACAGAAACTTTCAATGTAGGCTGGTCTTCGACTGGAACCAATGTTGCAACTGATTTTACGTGGTCGACTACCATTACTTCCTCGACCACCTGGCAACAATACAGCAAGACAGATTTACCTATTGGAACAAAATATGTTGCCATTCATTATTTCAGCAATTACCAGTTTTATATGTACATTGATGATGTAGCAGGCCCTCCAATGGGATTACAGGACCCAACTTCATTTACTGCCACGGCTTTCAGTTCCACCCAGATTAATCTGGGCTGGTCTCTTTACAGCGGTAATGCAGTCATGCTGGCCTACAACACAACCAATAGTTTCGGAACTCCGGTGGATGGCACGACTTATGCTGTAAGTACTACACTTCCCGGTGGGAATGGAACGGTATTGTACAATGGAACGAATACAACCTTCAATCATACCCCTCTTAGTCCGGCCACTACTTATTATTACAAAATATGGTCGAAAGACGGCTCAACCAATTATTCAGGAGGAGCCGCTGCGAATGCGACCACTCTTTGTAATTCGTATGCACTGCCTTTTGCCCAGGGGTTTAATGCCACAACAATTCCTCCTTGCTGGTCAACGCAACTTGTTACTGCAACTGCAGAGAAAATTTCATTTGTTCCAAGCTCTACCTATGAGACTGCGACACCCCAGGAAGGTGCAGATTTTGTTATGTTTAATTCATTTTCAAGTACTGGAGGGGGATCAGGAGCAGAAGAAAGGCTGATCTCACCCCAGATTGTAACAACAGGTACATCAAGTGTTAATGTTGAATTTTATTGGTGGGAATCCAGCAATGCAACTTATACTGATGTTACTGAAGGTGTGCAGCTTGAATGGTCAGTCAATGGTACAATCTGGACTAATTCAACTTTTTGCCCCAGGTATGTTGCCACCGCACCCGCAACCGGAGGCTGGGCTAAAAAAACGATTACCCTGCCTGGCGGCGCCGGTAATATCCCTTCATTATTTGTGTCTTTCAAGTTCCACTCTGCATATGGATATAACTGCTACATGGATAATCTGGTTGTAAGAGCTACTCCGCTACCCTGTGCAACTCCATCAGCCCAGGCTACAGCTTTGATATTTACTCCATCCGTAACTTCTGTTAGTGGAGCATTTACTCCATCGGCCAGTGCAGATGATTACCTGGTTATCCGGAGCACAAGTCCGACCCTGTCGGCAACACCTGTAAATGGCACTACATATACTGCCGGCACAGCGTTTGGCGGCGGAATTGTCAATTCTTTTGCAGCAACCCCGTCCTTTACAGCTACCGGCCTTTTGCCATCAACACAATATTACTTTTTTGTGTTTGCAACTAACTACGCTACCTGCCTGGGAGGTCCCCTCTATCTCACGACAACTCCTCTTACAGGCAATACAACAACTCTCCCCCCTGTTCCCCTCTGCGGAACATATACTGTAGGAGCGGCAGGAAACTATGTAAACCTTACTGCAGTCATGGCAGCCCTGGGAAATGCAACTTTATGCGGTCCCGTCACCTTCCTGATCAGGTCAGACTACACCTCTGCGGCTGAAACCTTCCCGATCGTTGTGCCGGTTACCTTGGGATCAAGTGTTACGAATACAGTGACAATCAAACCGAATACGGGTGTTACCGCTGCTATTACAGGTGCTTCCGCTGCCGGACCTGTTATCAGGATTCTGAACAGTAATACGATTATTGATGGGTCAAACTCCGTCGGTGGAACAACCAGAGATTTAACCATATCAAATACTTCGGCGACAACACCCCAGGTGGTTTTTATTGCCTCAAACGGCGTTTCTGCCCCGAT
>JAPLDN010000342.1 GCA_026391755.1 Bacteroidota bacterium | reverse complement strand
TATTCTGTTTGGAATTCCCTTAACTCTTTAAGGAGTTCTTCGCTGGTTCTGGCCTGGTCATTCATACGTTATTCAAATCCAGACAGTAAAGATACGGCAGAAAGACAAATTATCAAAAACAAAGGGTTTCAGGATTAGCTTCGCTGATCCGCTCGCTTCGCCCGGATAGGATTAGCTCCGCTTCCTGCTCATTGCATTCGCAGGATTAGCTCCGCTTCCTGCTCATTGCATTCGCAGGATTAGCTCCACTTCCTGCTCATTGCATTCGCAGGATTAGCTCCGCTTCCTGCTCATTGCTTTCGCTGGATTAGCTCCACTTCCTGCTCATTGCATTCGCAGGATTAGCTCCGCTGATCCGTTAAAGGGGGGGCTTACCACTCAAACCCTGGCTCGCTTCGCTCGCCCGGTATTTTTCTTCTCCCGCCTCGGCCACAAAGCAAGCTTTGGGCCTCGGCGGAAAAAGAAAAACCCCGGCACTTTCGTGTCAGGGTTTCGTGGTTGCGGGGGTAGGATTCGAACCTACGACCTTTGGGTTATGAGCCCAACGAGCTACCTCTGCTCCACCCCGCGATATATTTTCGTACCTTTGTCGTTTGTAACGCGGTATATTCAGGTTTCGCGGTGCAAAGATAGGGTTATTTTGCCGCATCTCAAAATTTATAAAAAATTTATGGCTCATAAAGCCGGCTATATTAGTATCCTCGGGTATCCTAACGTTGGGAAATCAACCCTGATGAACGCCCTGGTAGGCGAAAAGCTTTCAGGTATTACACCAAAGGCCCAGACCACAAGGCACCGTATAATAGGGATACTTAATGATGAAAATTACCAGATCGTGTTTTCAGATACCCCGGGCATCCTCACTCCGAAGTACAAACTCCACCAGGCTATGGTATCGGCCATAAGCTCATCCTTATCCGACGCCGACATTATTCTTCTTGTAACCGAACCGGGACTGAAATTCACCCACGAGGAAATCCTCCGGAGAATAATAAATACAAATCTTCCTGTTATCATCCTCATCAATAAAATCGATACGATAGACCAGCTTAAACTGGAAAGGGAAGTGGAGAACTGGGCAAAACTGCTGCCAAAAGCCGAGATACTCCCGGTATCAGCTCTTCATAAGTCCAACCTTGATTTGTTAAAGACCCGGCTTATCAAGTTGCTGCCACAACATCCGCCGTTTTATGATAAAAACGAGCTGACAGACAGGAATGAACGTTTCTTTGTTTCGGAGATTATCCGTGAGAAGATCCTGATGAATTATTCCCAGGAAGTGCCTTATTCTGTCGAAGTCGCCATTGATTCATTTAAAGAGGATGAATCACTTATACGCATCAGGGCGATAATATTTATTGCAAGGGAATCACAGAAAGCAATCATACTGGGCCACCAGGGTAAGTCCATTAAAAAACTGGGTACCGAAGCCCGCCTCTCCATTGAAGAATTCCTTGGAAGGCATGTATTCCTCGAACTGCATGTAAAGGTCTCTAAGGACTGGAGGGAAGATGAACTCCAGCTGAAAAGGTTCGGGTATAATTTGAGCGAGGATAAAGAATTGTGATGAATAAAACCTTTATGATCGTGATGGCGTTATGGTCGTGATGAATAATTAAATAAATATGTCGAAAATAGTAGCTATTGTTGGTCGCCCGAATGTGGGTAAAAGTACACTCTTCAACCGCCTCGTGGGACAGCGTGAAGCTATTGTAGACCCAACCAGCGGGGTGACCCGTGACCGTCATTATGGGATGTCGGACTGGAATGGTCACCAGTTCTCGGTGATCGACACAGGAGGATATGTCGACGATTCAGGTGATATTTTTGAATCGGAGATTAAAAAGCAGGTGACCCTTGCCATCGACGAAGCTGATATTATACTGTTTGTCGTGGATGCAAGAGAAGGTGTTACCATCATGGATGAAGATGTGGCCAATATCCTTCGCCGGTCGGGCAAGAAAGCCATACTGGTTCCCAACAAGATCGACAGCGGAAAGCAGGTAAACATGGTTCATGAGTTCTATTCCCTGGGAATGGAACAGATCTTCGGGATATCGGCAATGAGTGGCAGTGGCACAGGTGAACTCCTTGATGCCGTTACAGAGCTTTTCCAGCCACTCGGTGAGTCGTCGCCTGAGAATAATGAGGAATTACCTGATCTGCCGAAGATATCTATTGTTGGCCGCCCAAATGCCGGGAAATCTTCACTGGTCAATATGTTGTTGGGGAACGACAGGACAATTGTGACCCCGCTTCCCGGGACTACCCGCGACTCGATACATTCCATTTACAAGTCGTTCGGCCTCAATTTCCTTCTGGTCGATACCGCGGGGATAAGGAAGAAAGGAAAAGTCAAGGAGGATATCGAATTCTATTCGGTCATGCGTGCGATACGTTCAATCGAGCACAGCGATGTATGCATGCTTATGGTCGATGCGGAAAGGGGTTTCGAGGCCCAGGACCTTAATATTTTCCATATCATTGACAGGAATCACAAAGGTGTTGTCATAGTAGTCAATAAATGGGACCTTGTGGACAAGCTCACCAACACGCATAAGGACTTTGAAGAGTTGATCAGAGAGCAAACTGCTCCTTTCCGCGATGTCCCTATCGTGTTTACTTCGGTAACTGAGAAGCAGCGTATCCTTAAAGCCATGGAAACCGCTGTTACGGTATATAAAAACAGAATGCGGAAGATTCCCACACACTTGCTTAACGATTTCATTCTTCCGGTGATCGAACAAACTCCACCCCCTGCCGTCAAAGGGAAATATGTGCGTATTAAATTTGCCACGCAATTGCCCACGGCTTTCCCTTCTTTTGTCTTTTTCTGTAATCACCCTCAATACTTAAAGGATCCGTACAGGCGTTTTATTGAGAATAAAATCAGGGAGAAATTTGATTTTACCGGGGCTCCTATGGAGATTTTTTTCCGTCAGAAATGATAGAAGGGGTAAGGATAGATAAATGGTTATGGGCTGTGCGCCT
The DNA here is from genome assembly GCA_026391755.1 of Bacteroidota bacterium. GTDB lineage: Bacteria > Bacteroidota > Bacteroidia > Bacteroidales > FEN-979 > CAIRDP01. The sequence goes on along the minus strand of JAPLDN010000342.1, from coordinate 24 downwards.
TTTTAAGACCCGCAGCCAGGCGAC
>JAPLDN010000157.1 GCA_026391755.1 Bacteroidota bacterium | reverse complement strand
CGAGACTGCGGGGATTGTGCGCAAAAACAAGGGGGTGAGTGTTGATGTTCATAAGATCAATGAATTTAAGGCGGATGAGGAAGTGAAAAAGCTCCTGAGGATAGGGAAGACCATCGGCTGTTTTTACGTGGAAAGTCCGGCCATGCGCGGACTCCTGAAGAAGCTGCACTGCGACAACTACCGCAGCCTTGTGGCGGCGAGTTCCATCATCCGCCCGGGGGTGGCGCGCTCGGGCATGATGAGGGAGTATATCTTCAGGTTCCATAATCCCGGTAAGTTCAGCTACCTGCATCCCGTGATGGAGGAACAGCTGAAGGAGACTTACGGGGTGATGGTGTACCAGGAGGATGTGCTCAAGATCTGCAATCATTTCGCGGGGCTCGACCTGGCTGATGCCGATGTGCTGAGAAGGGCGATGAGCGGGAAATACCGATCGAAAAAGGAATTGCAGAGAATAGTCGACAAGTTTTTCGAAAATTGCCGGAAGTCTGGCTATCCCGAAGCAGTGACGAAGGAGGTGTGGCGGCAGATCGAGTCATTTGCAGGCTATTCCTTCTCCAAGGCGCATTCGGCTTCATATGCTGTGGAAAGCTATCAGAGCCTGTTTTTAAAAGCGCATTACCCGCTTGAGTTCATGGTTGGGGTGATCAACAACTTCGGTGGATTTTATCATTCCTGGGTGTATTTCAATGAAGCGAAGAACTGGGGGGCGAAGATCCATCCTCCCTGCGTGAACCGGGGGGAATATAAGACCTGTATCCGTGGGGACGATGTGTATGTGGGCTTTATTCATATCAACGGGCTTGAGACGGCTGTAGGGAAGGCCATAGAGGAGGTACGAAGGACAAGTCTGCAGTCTGCAGTCGGCAGCCGGCAACAGGCAGCCGGCAATCAGTATCTTGCAGACTGCGGACTGCCGACTGCAGACTCAGATCACTCGGGCGGTGATTACCGCGACCTTGAGGATTTTGTACAACGTGTGCCGGCCAGCCTGGAACAGCTCATCATCCTCATTCGTGCCGGGGCTTTCAGTTTCACCGGCAAGCCTAAGGCCCTGCTCCTGTGGGAGGCACATATGCTGATCGGGAGCCGGGAACCGCAACTCGTGAATCAGAAACCGAAAACCGGGAACCGTGAGCCGGAAACCGGCTCCCGGTTCCCGGCTCACGGTTCCCGGCTCCCGGTTTCCGGGCTGGGCCGGCGCGACCATAATAAGGAGCAGTCACTGGCTGCCGACCATGCCTCGGCTTATTCGGGCCGGCCGGGGGAACGCAATGATATGGCCATGCCTGCGACAAGCCTCTCCCTCTTCCAGGCGCAGCCTAAGAAATTTGAATTGCCCGCCCTTGCACAAAGCACACTGGAAGAAATCTATGACGAGATAGAACTCCTGGGCTGGCCTGTTTCAAATTCGTATTTTGAACTGCTTGAGACCCAGTTCAGGGGAGAGATCATGGCCGGGGAGATGATGGGAAAGCTGGGTAAAAAGGTGCGCATGCTTGGCCTGCTGGTCACCATCAAATATGTACGGACAGTGCGGAAGGAATGGATGCACTTCGGTACATTCATCGATTTCGAAGGACAGTTCTTCGACACGGTTCACTTCCCCAAGGCAGTGGAAAAGTACCCCTTCCGGGGTGAAGGGGTATATCTTGTGATGGGTAAAATTGTTGAGGAGTTCGGATTTCCCAGCCTCGAAGTCGAAAAAATGGCAAAGATGCCACTGAGAAAAGATCCCAGAAGCTAGGCCTGCTGTATTAAAAGCCTGGGCGCGTCGAGGGGAGGGGGGGAGCCAGGGTTTAATCTGGCTTCAGGGCTTAAATCCGCAGATATACTGTGTGCCCGAAGCAGCTGCAAGCGGAATTATCCCGACTAAACCTGCTTCCTTCATCCAGCCGCTGATCTCTTCAGCAGTGTATGTGTCGCCACGCTTTGTGCCCACCAGCATGTTGATTGCGAAAACAGCACCCTGCACAAGGTCAAACCCCTCTCCGAAATCATCTTTGTGGTAATCACCGGCTGCAACACTGACGTTAGCCGAAAGCTTAGATCTGTCAATATATTTTTGAGTTATCGGGATAACGTTGGGGAGGTCAAATATAACAGCCTGTATTGCGGGATTCTTCTCGATCCAGGCAAAAGTAAAAGCCCCGGAACCTCCTCCTACGTCGAGGGTCCGATTTACTCCCGACAGCTTGAGAAGCGAAGCCAGCTCCCTGCCTTGGGCAACTCCCCGTGCATGCATGGCGGCAATGAACGATTCAAGCCATTCGGCCCCTCTTTCATTGAAGTTATCTTCAAGATCAACAGCCGCGCCTTTCCTGATAACCTGGGTCAGTGTGCCCCATTTTCTCCAGAGGTCGGCGGTATGCCCTAATCCACCGAGAAAAGCAGGGGAGGAGGATACAAGGTGTTTTTCGGCAAATGCCGAGTTCGTAAAGAGCCCATGCTGTTTATCAAGCAGGCCGAGGCCTGCCAGCACATTCATCAGCCTGTCTGTGGCTCTTGTATCGGTATTGATCAATGAAGCAAGATCGGCCGATGAACAAGATTTCCCGGCCAGATGGTCGAATATCTTTAATTCATGCGCCGTCAGAACGATCCGGCTAAGCCTGAACCCATTTACTAGCTCCATAAGTTCGGCAGGGTTTTGTATTTTCATCATTTCAGCCCTAGGTTGTTTTATTTTTACAAACTTACAAATTTTCTTGTTTAATTGCCTTTTTCGGCGTAGGTTTGAAGTTCAATAACAATAACCCAAAAAACCAAAAAACATGGAAGTACCCGTTTTATTAGTTATAGGATTAGTTCTGCTTCTTTTTTTCGCAGGTATCCGTATTGTGCGCCCGACCCACCGTGGTTTGGTTGAGCGTTTAGGAAAGTACAACAGGTTCGCAATGCCGGGTTTTCACTGGATCATTCCGGGTATTGAACAAATGTACAGGGTGAATGTCACCGAGAAGATGATCAATGCCGAACCCCAGGAAATTATTACAAACGATAACCTGAACGCCAGGGTAGACGCCCAGGTTTATTTTAAAATCAAATCAGACGAGGATCATGTTAAAAATTCTCAGTATAACGTTAATAGTATTGAATATCAGATAGTTAACTTAGCGCGTACGACCTTGCGTAACATCATTGGGACAATGACATTGAAATCAGCCAACAGTGAACGCGGAAAAATCAACAAGGAATTGCACGGAACACTTCATGAAGAAACCATGAGCTGGGGTATTGAGATCATTCGTACCGAGCTGAAGGAAATAGACCCGCCGAAGGATGTCCAGGAAACCATGAACAAGATCGTCAAAGCCGAGAATGAAAAGATTGCTGCTGTGGATTATGCGACTGCGACTGAAACCAAGGCCGATGGTGAAAAACGCGCCGAGATCCGCAGGGCTGAAGGTATTAAACAGGGAGCGATCCTGCGTGCCGAAGGGGAAGCCCAGGCAATTCAGCTTGTCAATGAATCTGCACAAAAATATTTTGTCGGAAATGCCCAGATGCTCAGAAGGATACAGGCCATGGAAACTTCGCTCAAGGACAACAGCAAGGTTATTGTTCCAAATGGTTCGGATCTTGTGAATGTTATGGGAGAGATGTCGGGCGTTGTCCCTATTGTGAGGAAATCCGAAGATAAAGCCTGATCCTGATCTTGGTTTTAGTCCCTTCTGATCAGGGGGAGCAGGAATTCAATCATTTTATTTGTTGATGCTTCTATCGACAGCAGGTCGGTACGGATTACTATCGCGGGATGAAGAGGAGTATCATATGGGGCATCGATACCTGTGAACTCTTTTAATTCCCCTTTCCTGGCTTTGCGATACAAGCCTTTTGTGTCGCGTGACTCACAAACTTCAAGGGGGGCGTTGACAAAGATCTCGATAAAATCCTCAGAGCCTATAATGCTTTTTGCCATCTCACGGATTTCGTTTGTCGGGCTTATGAAGCTGGCGATCGTAATGACACCGCAGCTTACAAACAACTTTGAGACTTCAGCAATCCTGCGAATGTTCTCATACCTGTCGGCTTCAGAGAATCCCAGGTTTTTATTTATTCCTGTCCTGACATTGTCTCCATCAAGGGTTTGAACGAAGTACCCCATCTTATGCAAGGTAGCTTCGAGGGAATAGGACAGAGTAGTCTTGCCTGCTCCTGAAAGCCCGGTCATCCAAATTACTTTGGAATGCTGGTTTAGCTGTCTTTCCTTACTTTCCCTGTCAAGTTTGAGATGATCGGTGGGGTAGATGTTCATGAGTTCTTTTGCCACAGTTCAGATGCTTATTTGCTTGTCTGCAGGGCAAAAATACGAACAATTTAATTACTATCTGACCACCGTCATCTTTCTTATTTCAGAACCTGAGTCATGGCTGAACACAAGAGTATAGACACCCTCCGGCAATGATCCGGGATCCAGGGTCTCTTCTAATTTTCCATTGACAACGAACTTTTGTTGATAAACAATAACACCCAGCTCATTGATTATTTTCATCCTGAACGATTCGCAACCGGGGGTGGCTATCATTAAGTTAAAACGGCCGGTATTCGGGTTGGGATAGATTTGTATTGCATTCGGATCATTTATTCCCGGGATACCAACCATGATCACATACAAGGTGTCGGAAGGTTCTGACTGACAATTGCCAGAGGTAACCACAGTCCAGTAGTATCCTGTCTGGGTGGCGGTATATGTTGGATTTGTTGCTGAAGGGATAATATACCCCGGACTGCCATGGGAAACGCCATAATACCATTGGTTGCCGGTGGGAGCTGTGCTGGTCAGCACTACGCCATTGAGGGCAATACCTGGTTTGGGAGGGGACAACGCGAGGGTGACGGGAAGGTTTGGAGAAGGATTTCCGAATCCACAAATATTGCTCCCCACTACACTCATATTCCCGGATGTTGCATTGGATGAATAATCCACGGTTATGGTATTCGTACCGGAACCATTTACATTATTTGCCCCCGGCGGAAGAGTCCATACATAGGCAACGGTATAGGGAATTGATGGAACTGAATAGCTAACTCCGCGCTGGCCGGTACAAACAGAAGAACTTCCGGTGATACTTCCTGCAAGGCCCGGAATATTGTTTACACTTACAGGGTATTGTGTTGGTGAGGCAGGGCTGCAGCCGACATTGGTGCAGGTGACAGCGACCCATTGGCTGCCGGCTGTATTCCAGTTTACCTGTACCTGGCTGGTTCCCTGGCCCGCGTTGATGACACCTCCTGAAGAAATAGTCCAGATATAGTTTGAAAAACCGGCCTGGGTGGAATAGTTGTAATATCCGGAGTTTATGCATAAGCTATTGTTTCCTGAAATGCTGAGCACCGGTGTTGTATTTACAGTTACACTCAGAGAAGAACTGCTTCCGTTTCCACAACTGTTAGTGGCGTAAACGCTTATTGATCCTGACGATGCTGAAGCTGCATAGCTGACGATTATACTGTTGGTATTTGCGCCGGAAGTGATGTTACATCCCGAGGGCAGGGTCCAGGTGTAGGCTGTCGCATTATTGATAGAAGGGATCGAATAACCAATACCTGTAAGTCCGGAGCATAGAGTGGAAGGACCTGTGATGGTTCCTGCATCATCGGGGATGCAGCCGTTGAACTTAACTAAAAAGGCATCACTGGATCCACTAAGGGTTGTTTGATAGGCTCCGGTTGTGGCAATCGCACTTGTTGATGACGTAGTCCCTCCAAGAACTACATTTCCGTTTCCGTCGACAGAACATGCACTACCCTGATCAGCCTGATCCCCTCCATAATAGGTGCCCCATTGGCGCAGACCGGAAGGAGCGAATTTAGTTAAAAATGCATCACAAATTCCTCCATATGTCGGTTGATGAGCTCCTGCAGATGCAATGCCGTTAGTTGAATGGGTATAACCTGTAAGGAAAATGTTTCCATTTCCATCGGAGATACATGAATTAGCTAAATCAGAACTCGCACCTCCATAATATGTGCCCCATTGCCTGACCATAGAACTATTGAATTTAACTAAAAATGCATCGGAAGATCCGCCTAATGTGGTTTGAAAAGCCCCTGTTGTGGCAATCGCATTTATCGAATTGGTCTGACCTGCAAGAAAAATATTTCCACTTAAATCTACTGAACACGAATATCCGCTTTCATCATTAGTTCCACCATAATAAGACCCCCATTGACGCACACCGGCACTATTGAATTTAACTAAGTAAGCGTCCAATCCTCCTCCCGGAGTTGTTTGATATGCTCCGGCAGTGGCAATCGCATCAGTTGAACCTGTTGAACCCGCAAGAAATACATTCCCGCTTCCGTCAGCGCAACAGGAATATCCATAATCATAAAAACTGTTACCCCCATAATAGGTACCCCATTGACGTACTCCTGAACTGTTAAATTTTACAAGAAACGCATCATACCCGTACCCAATGGTCGCTTGATGTGATCCAGGCGTAGCAATCGAGCCTGAGGATCTGGTTTCACCAGTAAGGAATACATTCCCGCTTATATCAACGGAACAATAATTTCCTATATCATCGAATGAGCCTCCATAGTAGGTACCCCACAGGCGAACACCAGAACTGTTAAATTTAACTAAAAAAGCATCGATAGTCCCGCCATACGTCGGTTGATGGGCTCCTGCCGTGGCCATCGCATTTGATGATGTCGTTGTTCCCGCCATGAAACTATTCCCGTTTCCATCAACACAGCATGCATTTCCACTTTCATCAGCTGTACCGCCATAATATGTTCCCCATTGGCGTACTCCCGATGCACTGAATTTAACTAAAAAAGCATCCGAAGACCCGCCAAATGTTGATTGATGAGCTCCTGAGCTAGCAATCGCATTTGATGAGGTTGTATTTCCGGAAAGAAATACATTTCCATTTCCATCGATAGAACACCCATATCCATTTTCTGAATATGTTCCACCATAATAGGTACCCCATAACCTCAACGGCACCGGATCGATGATGAGGGAGGACTGCAACGACTCGTTCCCTTCCAGCTGAAAACCATAAAGGTTATCACTCAAGCGGGTGAATCTTACTTTAGCAGGCAGTTGTGTATCCTGTTCGTTATAATAACTGAATGGCAATGTTTCATCAACATCTCCTAAACTGGTCTTGAATACTAGTCCTTTGTCATTCATTAGGATTTCGTTGGCACCCTCAAAGTTTAGCCGTATTGCCGAAATATCCCCACCCGGCTTGACTATAAAATTATACTTGGCACCACTGCTTTCACCTGCCACAAACTCCAGGTCAATGTTAGGATAGACCTCATGGTACGTGATTTTGCGGTAATGATGAACGTAAGTTGCTCCTGCTTCAGGCAATCCCGTGGTGTAATAGTTTAGGTAATCTGCTGAAGGATCTGATGCAGTCATATTGCATGCCTGGTTTGATCCGACAAGGTTGATGTCGATCCGGTGAAAACTGATCATAGTTGAAACCGGTTTTCTCTCTTCTCCGGGGATCTCAGGCAGAAACTTCTGCAAAGTTCCTGAGGTCTCCGTCGAAGTGATGTTGTACACATCATAACTGAAACCTCCCTGCCTGAGCTGGATGTTCATTCCCGGCCCGTTGAACAGGTATTTCACAGCCGGGTTGGGTTCGTAGTTCTGGTCGATGATCTGGCCTTTGTTCTCGATAAAAAACAGAGTGGCCTTCTGATTGTTTACACGGTTAATCAGGCTGGTGGCGTGCATCTCAGGAATTGAGAGAACAACCCATAACAGGATACATAATCTTTTCATATAGAGAATGATTTACTATCGTGCAAGATAATAGGTAAAATCCTGAAAGTCAAGAAAAAAAAGTACACGGACCTATAATTTATATAACAAGATGGAGGAGGGAAAAAGAAAAAGCCACCTAATTTATTGAAATTAAGTGGCTTAACTAAAATTTATCGTGTTCTTGTGATCCGCCTGGGGCTTGAACGATTATAACGCTTTGCCTATGTACCTAGCGTTTCCAAGGTGTCAATTTTTGTCTGTATCAGATTTGTGTTTTTTGAGGATTATGACCCATATGGGATTCGAACCTATGATTCCCTTGGGATCCGAACCTATGTTTGAATTTTATGAGCAATAATGAGTTGTTCCTGCAACTCAATAATCTTTTTCAAATACTTCACCTTGTCCATCAATTCAAGCACCTGCTTTTCACATTCAGGGTCTTTGACATAAACCACATTTTCTGAAGGAGCAGGAATAGGATCGCCATTTTCAAATGTCGCTATCTCATTCAAATTTACTTTTAAGAAACTTCCGATTAACCGCGCATTAGATTCACTGGTGTGTCCAGACTTTATAAGCTTGCTTACTGTCGCAGTGTTAATCTTGCAAAATTTAGAAAGTTCTTTTTGACTGGACCCGATTTGTGTTAAAAGGGTCTTGATCTTGTTTCCATCGACTTTCATTTTGCTTAATAGGATTAATTAGATGTTAATTTGTTTCGCAAATGTAAACTATTTGATGCGAGAAGTCAAGTATTTTATT
>JAPLDN010000410.1 GCA_026391755.1 Bacteroidota bacterium | reverse complement strand
AGAGGCAGGCCGAATTTATGGGATTTTCCTGTTCGGGGTTTATTTTCTGCCCCTTCTGGGAGGGTATATTTCCGACAATATTTTAGGATACGGAAAAACCATCATCCTTGGAATCATCGTCATGTTCCTTGGTTACGGGCTGCTTGCAGTGCCGGGTAACGGAGTATTTTTCATGTATTTCGCGCTTGCTGTAATCGCTTTGGGAACAGGACTTTTCAAAGGCAACCTCCAGGCACTTGTCGGGAATATGTATGATGAAGCCAAATACAGCCACCTCAGGGATTCGGCTTTCAACCTGTTTTACATGGGGATCAATATCGGTGCATTTTTCGCCCCCAGCGCCGCCGGCGGGATGCGCAACTGGATCCTTGCCCGTTCGGGGTTCACCTATGATTCGGCAATTCCCAGCCTTGCACATAAATACCTTGACCATACCCTTCAGAACACTGCACAGCTTGAACAGTTCATGCATACCCAGGCAGGAGGCAGGATTACCGACCTCAGTGTATTCTGCAATCAGTATATCGACAGCATAGGACAGGCATACAATGCAGGCTTCGGCGTTGCTGCCTTAAGCATGATCGCCTCCTTATTTATTTTTATCGGGTTCAGGAAATATTACAAGACCGCCGATGTTACCCACAAACAGAAGAGAGCTGCAAAAGCAGCCGACCTGGTTGAGCTTACAAAAAGCCAGATGAAGGACCGTCTTGTGGCCCTCGGGCTGGTGTTCTTTGTGGTTATGTTCTTCTGGATGGCATTTCAGCAAAATGGATTCACCCTGACAATTTTTGCAAGGGACTACACAGTATCTTCAATATCAAAGGGTTCTGCAATAATCTTTAACCTGTCGACCTTACTCCCCTTGTTGATTGCCGTTATGGGATTCGTACTTCTTTTCGGCAAAGCGAATTCGAAAAAAACTAAGATCATCGGTGGGGTGGTTGCCCTTGGTTCCCTTATCCTGGCTTATTTCACCATAAGCATGCTTCAGCCCGAAGGCAATAAGATCTCCCCCGAGATTTTCCAGCAGTTCAATCCCATTTTCATTGTATTCCTGACGCCTATCGTCATCGGGTACTTTGCCTATCTAAACAAGAGGGGGAAAGAACCATCCTCTCCCAAAAAGATAGGCATAGGTATGCTTATCACAGCCATAGGATTCATTATCATGATCATTGCTTCACGCGGATTGATGAGCCCTGCAGATCTTGCTGTAAAAGGAGGCGTTTCCGATACATTGCGTTCACCCTACTGGTTGATCAGCATGTACTTCACCCTTACTATTGCAGAGCTTTTCCTAAGCCCTATCGGCATATCCTTTGTTTCAAAGGTCGCCCCTCCCCAGCATAAAGGACTGGCCCAGGGTGGCTGGTTCGGCGCGACGGCCATCGGCAATATAATGGCCGGTTTTATCGGGCCGTTCTGGGATAAATGGCAGATCTGGCAATTCTTTTTACTGCTTGTTTGCCTTACCCTGCTATCTGCAATCTTCATTTTCTCAATCCTGAAAAAGCTGGAACGAGCAACAACCAGCTAAGACACATTGAACTCGGAGTCACATAGCTGGGGGCCTCACAGGTACAATTCCTACACCTGGAAGATGAAAGCGCTTTTCGGGGAACGCTTGCAGAAACTGGCTATTGACGCAGGCTTTACCTGTCCCAACCGTGACGGGTCAAAAGGAAGCGGAGGCTGCACTTACTGTGTAAATGAAGCGTTCAATCCCTCCTATTGCGAAAGCACATCCTCCATCACCGGGCAAATCAGGCTTGGGATAGAATTCCATGCCGTCAGGTACAGGCGGGCGAATAAATTCCTGGCTTATTTCCAGCCCTATTCAAACACCTACGCCCCGCTTGAGATACTCAAGGAAAAATACAAGGAAGCCCTCTCCTACCCCGGCGTCGTTGGGCTTGTGCTAGGCACAAGGCCTGATTGCATTGACGATGACATCCTCCGTTACTTATCATCATTGACTCAAAAATATTTTATCCAGGTTGAATACGGGATCGAGTCAATCTATAATGAGACACTGCAACGCATCAATCGCTGCCATAGCGTTGAAGAAGGTGTGGATGCTATAAAGAGGACCCATGCTATGGGCATCAGTACAGGTGCACATTTCATTTTCGGCCTTCCCGGCGAGAGCCCTGAGATGATGCATAAGTATGCTGATTTCATTTCAGCCCTGCCACTCGACAGCGTAAAGTTTCACCAGCTGCAAGTCATCAAAGGGACTGTGCTGGAGAAGGAATTCATTGAGATGCCCAACGATTTTCAACAGTTCACCTTAGAATCCTACATTGATTTCATTATTGAATTCCTTGAGAAGCTTAGCCCTGAGATCTCAATCGAGCGCTTTGCAGGCGAAGTCCCGCCACGTTACATTGAAGACCACAACTGGGGTTTGCTTCGATATGATGAAGTGCTCAGGAGGATAGAGAAAGAGCTTGAAAAGAGGCAGACCTGGCAGGGGAAGAAACTATTTAATTAAACATCCCTTCGAGGTACGATTTGGTTTTCTCTTCCTTTGGGTTTTCGAAAAAGTCTTTAGCGGGTCCCTGTTCAACGACTTCGCCCAGGTACATGAAGATGACGTTGTCGGCGATGCGGCGGGCCTGGCGGAGGACGTGGGTGACTACAACTATGGTAAAATGGGGTTTGATCTCCTGGAATTTCTCATCTATGAAACGGCTTGAGATGGGGTCGAGTGCGGAAGTGGGTTCATCGGCAAGAATGATATCGGGATTCACAGCCAGTCCGCGGGCAAGGCAAAGCCGCTGCTGCTGTCCTATCGAGAGCCTTGAGGCGGGTTCCCTCAACCTTTTCCTGACTTCTTCATACAGGTTGGCCTGTTTGAGGTAATCCATTACAAGGATACTTTGTTTACGCCGGCCCCTCACACCCCTCAGTTTGAGAGCATAAGCGATATTATTGTAAATGGTCATCGGCAGAGGATATGGTCTCTGTGAAAGAAGCCCCATGCTCTGTCTGAGCTTGCTGATATCGGCGCCGGGATCAAATATGTTCTTGTCGTTGATCAGGATCTCACCGCTGACCTTCAGTTCGGGGTACAGGTCGGTGAGGCGGTTCATGCATTTGAGAAGTGTGGTCTTTCCGCAGCCGGAAGGCCCGAGGATCACCGTGATCTTGTTTTTCGGGATCTCGACATTGATATTCTTCAGGATCTGCGCTTTCCCGGCAAAAACATTAAGATCTTTTATTCTGATGGCAGTCTCCATAATGCGAATGTCAGAAATTTATTTTTGTTTTATGATAGCGCTTCCCAAGTCCGCGTGAAAACAAACTGACTATGAGAATGATAACGGTAAGCACCAGGGCCGAAGCATAAGCCCTAGCCTGAACTTCAGGTACAGGGGAAGCCAGCTGGAAAAAGATGGAAAGCGGAAGCGTAGCTACCGGTTCCATCAGCGAATTCGGCAGGTTATCGGTGTATCCCGCGGTGAACAGAACCGAGGCGGCATCACCAATGGCCCGTCCGAAAGAAAGAAGTACTGCCGTGATAATACCCGAAACCGACTGCCTGGTAAAAATTTTAAAAGCAAGCTCCGATTTGTTGCTCCCGAGTGAATAAGTAGCTTCGGATAACCCCATGGGTACGGTCCTGAGGATCTCATCCATAGACCTTATCATAATGGGAAGTATGAACAATGTAACCGTGATGATACCCGCCAGCAGGGAAGTCTGCAAGCCGATAAACACCATCAGGGTAAAGCCGAAAGCTCCGTAAACGATAGAGGGCACGCCCCAGATCAGGTCAAGGATGAAACGGATAAGGTTGACCAGTTTTTTACGCCTTACCAGGAAAACGTTCATGTAAAGTGCAACCGGCAATCCAATCAAAAAGGCAAGAACCGTAGCGCCAACAGCAAGAACAAGGGAGCCCACGATAGCATTCAGGATCCCTCCTCCTTTGCCGTAATAATAGCCCCCGCTAGGAACGGAAGTCAGCATTTCCCATGACAGTGCTTTCATCCCTTTTTCAAAAACACTGTAAATGATTATTCCCAGTATGAAAAGGATGATGGCTGTAGTCAGGTTCATCAGTATCCTGAAAAATGTCTCTTCAGCTTTCAGTGTCCGTTTCATCTCAATACTTATTATACCTTGCTATAAAGAAATGCATGAGGAGGTTGAAGAACAGCGAAACCGCCAGGAGGAGAAGGGCCGCAAACATCAGGGCCGAATCATACTGGGGTATCGAAAGCACTTCCCCGTAATTGTTTGCGATAAGGGCAGGCAGGGTATATCCCGGATCAAACACCGAATGAGGAACTTTAATTACATTCCCCACGACCATGAGCACGGCCATGGTTTCTCCGAAAGCCCTGGCAAGTCCGAAGCCAACCGATGCAATGATACCCGGGAGGGCCTTGCGCAAAAGAACGTGCTTCACCATCTGCCATTTGGTCGCGCCCAGCGAAAGCGTGGCTTCCTTAAGCTCCGTGGGTATGGTCCTGAATATCTCTATCATGATGTTCAGGATGAAGGGGATGATCATGACACTCAGCACAAGAGCAGCGGCAAGTATGCTGTACCCCATGGTCTGCACCCCGAACCAGGGTCCGAGGTAACGCGAAATAAAAGGAACGATGACGAGTATCCCCCATACCCCGTAAACCACCGAAGGGATGCCTGCCAGTATATCGATCACAGGGTGCATAATCCTCAGGAAGCGCTTTTTAGCGTATTGGGTCACATTGATGGCTGTAAGCAGGCAGATAGGCGTCGAGATCAGGATGGCAAGCAGGGTTACCCATACCGAGCCCAGGATAAAAGGATAAAACCCGAACTCACCTCTTGATGGATGCCATGAATGCGAAAAGATAAGGTCTTTGAGAGTAAAGCTTTTCAGCAGCAGGAAAGATTTGAAATACAGTCCGCAAAACAGCATGAAAGGCAGGAATGCAATGATGAGCAAGCTGAAAAGCATCCAGCTGTAATTCACCACATGCCTTTGCTGCCTG
>JAPLDN010000087.1 GCA_026391755.1 Bacteroidota bacterium | reverse complement strand
GACGGCAGAAAGGCCAAACAACCCCTTTCGGAAGGGATCTCACCCTTCCAGGGAGCCGATCATAAAGGCCCTACGGCAGTGCTGAAATCGGCAAGCAAGATCGATCACCTTCTCACAGGAGGTACCCTGCTTAACCAGAAATTCGCTCCCTCCTTCTTTGAAGGGGATGAAGCCATCAATAAGCTAACAAGCCTTATACGCGCGTATTTCAGGATGGACGGGCACCAAATTCAATTCAACGTTGTAACTGCAGAAACCCTGAAGGATGCGCAAAAACATCCTGAAAAACACAGGGACCTGATAGTACGTGTTGCCGGGTACAGTGATTACTTTAATGACCTGGGAGAAGATCTTCAGAATGAGATCATCAGGAGGACAGAACACGAAGGAGTTTAATATAATCCGGCAGTGCCCGGCAATTCAAATTATATGAGAAAAAGAACCAGTTTCATTTTTGGCCTGTTATTACTGGGCCACTTCTTATTGCTGCCAAAGCACGGGCTTCTCGGGCAGGATATGTTCATTGGAAATTTCAAATCGATGAAACATTCGGGCCCCTCTGTAATAATCAGGGCAGGTAATGCGGTCATCGCGGTCAGCTATTACTCCCCTAACGTAATCCGCATCAGGATTGACAAAGATCTCAGCGCTGCTGATTTTTCCTATGCCGTGGTTGCAAAACCAGCAGCCGGCGGCTTTGATGTTAAGGAGAGCCGTGAAAAGATTATATTATCAACAGATTCACTTAAGCTTGAGATACTCAAGAATCCTATCCGCATACAAATAAAAAATAAAAACAACAGGGTTCTCTCGGAAGAATATGCACCTTTTGGCACTGGCTGGCAGGGGCCTGAAATCACATGTTACCGCAAGCTTTTCCCCGATGAGAAGTTTATTGGCCTGGGTGAAAAAACAGGGAACCTGAATCGCCGCGACAATAAATACGAGATGTGGAACACCGATGAACCCGCATATGCTGCCAATGCCGATCCTCTTTATGTAAGCATACCGTTTTTCATGGGCATTCACGACAGCCTGACGTATGGGATATTCCTCGATAATTCTTCCCGTACAAAGTTTGATTTTGCCGCTTCCACCGACAATCGTTTCAGCCGTTTTTCCGTTGCAGAAGGAGAGCTTAATTATTATTTTTTCGGTGCATCCACAGTTGCCGGGATCCTGAAAGATTACACCTGGCTGACCGGCCGAACCCCTCTTCCTCCATACTGGAGCCTTGGTTTCCAGCAATGCAGGTGGAGTTATGATCCCGATACGGAAGTGCTTGATGTGGCCCGGCAGTTCAGGTCAAAGAAGATCCCTTGCGATATGATCTATCTCGATATCGATTACATGGATGCCTATAAGATCTTTACCTGGAACCCAAAAGGGTTTCCTAATCCCAAAGCCCTTATCTCGGAACTCAGGGGCATGGGATTTCATCTTGCTACCATTGTGGACCCGGGCATAAAAGTCGAACCCGGGTATTTTGCCTATGATGAGGGTCTTAAAAATGATTATTTTGTAAAGTATCCCGATGGCGAGAAGTATATTGGAAGCGTTTGGCCCGGGAGGTGTCATTTTCCTGATTTCACAAGTGAAGCTGTAAGACAATGGTGGGGATCATCCTTTGAACGTCTTGTTGTTCCGGGGGTTGAAGGGTTCTGGAACGATATGAATGAGCCATCGGCCTGGGGACAGAATATACCCGACATTGTTCATTTTGATTTTGACGGGCACGGGGCCAGTATGAAACAGGCCCACAATGTTTACGGACTGAACATGTCCAGGGCGACCTATGAAGGAACAAAAAAACTACTGAATGGCAAACGCCCCTTTGTCCTCACCCGGGCGGGATATGCCGGGATCCAGAGATATTCGGCCGTATGGACCGGAGATAATGTTGCTTCTGATGAACATATGCTGCTGTCGGCAAGAATGGTAAACAGCCTGGGGCTTTCGGGTCTTAGCTTCGTTGGGCCCGATATGGGAGGCTTTATGGAATCTCCTTCAAAGGAGTTATTCCTGCGCTGGCTTTCCCTAGGGGTTTATACTCCCTTCTTCAGGAACCATGCAGCGAAAGGGACGAACCGGAAAGAGCCCTGGTCGCTGGGCGAGGGAGTTGAGGAAACCTCCATTAAGCTTATCTCCCAGCGTTACCGCCTGCTGCCTTATATCTATTCGGCTTTCTTTACCTCCACTCAAAATGGATTGCCTGTTGCCAGGAGCCTTGCAATTAACTATACGAACGATGAAAAGATCTGGTGGTGGAAATACCAGGAAGAATATCTTTTTGGTGATAACCTGCTGATTGCTCCGGTTTCCTGCACCCAGAACCTGGCCCGCGTATATCTCCCCGAAGGCGGCTGGTACCGCCTTTCTACCGGTGATTTTTATAAGGGCAAACAGGAAGTGAATGTTGAAGCTCCCCTCGATGATCTTCCTGTATTTGTAAAGGCATCAGGCATTATCCCCATGCAATCGGTGATCCAGAATACAACAGAGAAACCCTCCGACACCCTGGATCTGCATATTTACGCAGGAATAAATACCAATAGCTTTGTTTATTATGAGGATGACGGACAAACATATAATTATGAGAACGGATTGTATTGTAAGCGTATGATCATGTTTGATCCTGCTGACAAAATTCTTGTTATAGGGTATTCATAGCGTGAGAAAAACACCTGCTGCCTTATACACGGCTTTTTTTACAATAGGTCTTGTTGAAATCCTTTTCCCAAAACTGAACTGGCAGATAAGTTTCCTTTACCTGGATGCATATTACTTGCGCATTCTCACATTTACAGGTCTTTTAATACTTTCCATCCTGTCGGTTGCCTTTGGTTTGCTGAAGCCGGCTGGATTTAAGCGCCGTAACCTGTTAATTGGCATTCTTGTTGTCCTGCCGGGGCTGCTTATTCCCCATATCAATGTAAAATCGGTAAACATCGTTTTGCTTGCCGATCTGTTTTTGTTTTCGGGAAGCCTGTTTATTCAGATTGCCGGCCTGCAAATGGTGTTTTCACCCAATGACAAAACTAAAAATGCACAGAAAATAGTTGCCCTCTATCTTGTAAAGTCGGCAGGGCTCATTGTTGGAATGCATATCAACACGCTTCTTTCCGGAACAGGACTATATGGAAGCAGGTTGCTGCTGTTTGTTTCAGTCTTTTTTCTTTTGTTATCCCTAGCTTTAATGTTCCTTCTCCCCTTCCCGGGGCAGGAAGAGGCAGGGTTCGGAAGCCGGGGTAAAAATACCGTCATACAGCTGATCTCCGATAAATTCATTTTCCTTGTAATGGGAGGTCTTATTGTTTATGCAGGAACCGAATATTGCCTGATAGAGATGATCCCGTTTTATTTTTCAGAAACATTCGGAATAAAAATTATGCAAACGCTAATTCCCGGTGTCGGAATATTCATGTTTTCTTTTATCGTGGGAAGATTTGCCTGTTTACTGATTCTGCGAAGGATTAAACCTGAAATTGTTTTTCTTCTCAGCAGTCTTCTGTGCATTTTTGGTTTATTTACAATTTTCATCGGACAAAAAAACCTGTCTCTTGCCGCTTCGGTCATGATAGGGCTTGGTGCCTCGGGTATATTTCCGTTGATGATCTCCCTGGCTCTGAACCGGA
>JAPLDN010000164.1 GCA_026391755.1 Bacteroidota bacterium | reverse complement strand
CCACCTGTAGCCATTCCAGGATTGCCCGTGGAATTAAAGTAACATTCCCCTTCAGGAGTTGTAATTGATGTATGCGCACCTTTCAGAACAACATAGGCCTGGTAGCGGAATGAAAACTCGCGTTGCATCTGCATGCGGTCATAATCATCCCTGGCTTTACCAATAAGACGGTTAAATTCCTTTGGATGTGGTGTGAAAATACTCTGCTTCGGGATAAACCCCAGCCATGTTTTATTTTCAGCGATAATTTTTATTGCGTCGGCATCGAAGACTATCGCCTGTCCTGCTTCCTGGATCAGCAACTTGATGGCTTTTTGCGTTTGTTCGTCCATGCCCAGGCCACAGCCTGTACCGATCGCGGTATAGGCCGAAAGGTCGGGGAGCATGCTTACTATCCTTTCGTTTGTATCGATGCTCATCAATGCTTCCGGGGCAGCTGACTGCAGTACAGGGACTCCCGAAGAAGGCGCGTGCACAGTGACAAGCCCGGCGCCCGATCGCAAGGCTGCATTTGTTGATAGGACCGCGGCTCCCATCTTACCATATCCCCCGCAGATAAGCAAGGCATGCCCGAACGTTCCCTTGTGATCAAATTTGTTCCTTTTGATTAACTTTGGTTCAAGCATCCGGCTGTCAATCAGATAATTCTTAACAGCGGTTTGATCTATAAATTCCCCGGAGATACCGATATCGAGCAAATACCATTCCCCAAGGTAAATATCATTCTCAGGAAAGAAAAATGCCAGTTTGGGAGGAGAAAATGAAAGAGTGTAATCAGCTTCAACAACCACAGGTTTTTCAGCAGTCTTATAAGAAGAGTCGCAAAACAGTCCGGATGGAACATCAATGGAAATTACAAGTGCTTTGCTCTCGTTGATATGCCTGATGACGGTTGCCGTGAATCCCCCGGCCGGGCGGGTCAATCCGCTGCCGAAAAGACTGTCAATGACCAGGTCTCCATCGCGGATTTCAGGCATTGGGTCCCCTTCGCCCAGAAACCGTATGTTTTTCGAAGCAATATTAGTAAAGCGTTCGAAATTTGTGCGAGAAGAAGGGGAAAGGTTCTTTTCGGGGCCGACCAGGTAAACAAGAACCGGGAAATGTTTCAGATACATCATCCTCGCTATTGCCAGGCCGTCGCCTCCGTTATTCCCGGTTCCGGCAAATACATAAACAGCTTTCTTTGCATCCAGCTTGCCGGTAATCCATGAAAAACATGCTGTTGCAGCCCTCTCCATCAGGTTGATGTCGGCGATAGGCTCATTTGCAATGGTAAATGCGTCAGCCTCACGTATCTTTTCAACAGGAAGTATCTTCATGTTTATCTGATCATTCCCCAAAAAGGGAGTGTCGCCAGGAAACCGATGAGAAACAGGGTAACCAGCACAAAAATCACGACAGAAATGATTAGCCCTATAATGGCACAGGTCCTTCCTGTTTTAACGTTGTTCAGAGAACTTATCGTGTAATTCTGAGGGGCAGCATTATACACTGCTAATTCCCTTTTTGCAAGGACAAGAGTGATTATACCCAGAACAATGCCCACAAAGGAAACCAGCTTCCACCAGCAAAAGACAATTGAAAGGATACCCATAACAAGTATTGTATTTGAATTAGGCAGATTCTGCTGATACAACGGGTTTTTTAACGGTCCTTCCTGAGGGTTTGAATGTAAATCCTGCTCTTCCATAGAGATGAGTTTAATCAAAGAGTAAAGTTACGAAAAAAAATTAATAATACAGAGGATAGAACCTGAATTTTCCAAGGGTGTTGTATTCGATTGCAGGCGCTGGTATCTTTATGAAACTTAACACTGTGAAAACAGCTTTGAGAAGTTTTGAGCGGGTCGGTATACGGGTGAGGTCAACATCCACCGACAACATGAACCGGCGGTATCTTTCCTGGGGAGGGATATTTGGTCCTGAAGCATTCGCTGATGCCCCGGTCATACCTCCGGCGCCGTAACCGAAAGCAACATTCAGCCACTTTGGGAAACGGCTGCTTTTCGGAAGGAATGTGCTGATGTTCCCCGAAAGCCAGTAACTCTGCCCGTTATAATCCTTTAAAATCTGGCTTATCCAGCTCGATCCGAGCTGTTCAGGATTGTATACCGGATAGGTAGTCTGGTGATACGAGAATTTAAGCCTGAACCTCTGTTCATCCCAGATCAGCTGCTGGCTCACAAACATGGCCGCGCCCAGGGTATTGGCTGTGAAATCACCTATCGAAAAGCCCCATTCCGAAGAGAACCCGTCGAGGATCTCAATGTTTAGCATATATGCTTCTGCCAGCAATCCCCCGTACCATGCCGATTGTTTTTTATTCAGGCCTGCCCATCGGTATGAAAAGTTGCCGATCATGCTTATATAATAAGATGTGGTTGCATGACCGCATTTATCCATTTGCAGCCATTCGTTATTATCATTGAAAAAATGGAAAGTCGATTGGGGATAACCCTTATACCAGAGGAAATACAAACCACCAAGGCTGCCCAGGTAAAGCGCACCCTGTACGGAGAGAACCGCTATCAGCCTGTCTCTGTGGATAACCGAAGTATCGGTCCTGAGGGAATGGTATGAGGCAGTGTCCTGGCCATAAACTGCCAGGGATATAATCAAACCTATGAACAATAACCTCAATCGCATGCCTGGAATCTTTGTTGGGCCATTTACTTAATGTTCAGACGATCTAAGGCTTTTTGATACTTCCTTGCATTTCTGCCATGTTCGGCGATGTTTACTGCAAAGTTGTGGGATCCCGAAAGGTCATCCTTTGCACAGAAATACATATAAGCGTGAGCCCTGTAATTCAGGACAGCATCTATAGTGCTCACCGAAGGGATGCAGATAGGGCCGGGCGGAAGCCCGGTATGTAAATAGGTATTGTATCCTGATTGTATTTTAAGGTGTTTCCCGCTAAGCCTTTTTATACTGTAATCCTGCCAGGCATAAATCACTGTGGGATCGGCCTGCAAAGGCCATCCTTTCCGTAACCTGTTTATATACACACCCGCAATATCAGGTTTCTCAAAGTCCTTGTTCGTCTCTTTCTCAACAATTGATGCTATAGTCACCACCTCCTTAATGTTCAGCCCTTTTTCATCAAGTTGTTTCCTCCGTTTCACATTCCAGAAAGCTTTTTGCTCTAAGCTCATTTTCTCTATAAGCTGAGTTGCCGATGTGTTCCAGAAAATTTCATAGGTGTTTGGGATAAAGAGCACAAACACATTGTAGGTATTGATCCCGTATTTTTTCAGGAAATCGTCGTTAAGGAACAATTTCATAAGACTGGCAGAATCTGCTTCAATCTGGCGCCCTAGTTTGGAGGCAAGCTCGGCTATGTTCCTTGCACTTTGAAAACTCAGGCGGACCGGCTCCTGCCGGCCTGACCTCAACTGGCTCACAAGCTCATTATTGCTGATCCTGTCCCGTATCCTGTATTTCCCGGCTTTAACACGGTTCATGTAATGCTTCCTTCCGGCAACAAAAATGAAACTTCTTTCATTCTTCAATATGGACTTCTCTTTCAGTATCTTCAGGAGACCATTAAAATCTGCTCCGGTTGGAATATAAATAATTACCGACGCCTTGCCTTTCAGGTCAACATTCGGGTATTTTACATAATAATAAAACCTTGCGGATAACACGAGGAGTAACGCCAGTGTGATGACTGAAACACTCAAGGGAGCAACATAGCTAAGCCTCCTTTGGCAAAGCTGATCATTATGTGATGACTTCATTAAGAAACTGATTGAGATAATTAATCAAAACGCCTTATCAACTGGAACATCCATTCTTCCAGCCAGCCGTTTCCAACCCTGACCCAGTCTTTTTTTATACCACAGCGTTCAAAACCGTATTTCTCAAATAAAGAGACACTTGCTGTGTTCTCAGGTGTGATATTGCTGTATAACTGTCTTAAATTTAATACTTCAAATGCATAACGTATAAGTAATTCAAGGGCTTCGGATGCATACCTGTTCCTCCTGAATTCTTCCCTGACCAGGATGCCGATGCCGGCCCTCATATGGAAAGGGTCGAAATCAAACAGGTCGATCGCCCCAATCGCCCTGTCTTTAAGATCCCCCTCATTCCCGACTATCATCAGCCTTAATTGCCTGCTTGAATAGATGTCGTTCTGTACATTCATAACATATTCCTCGATCTGAAAACGGGAATAGGGTGTTAATGTATTGCTTACCCTCCAGATCGAAGGGTCGTTCTCCCATTGATAGAGCAGATCAATATCGGCCGGTTCCACAGCCCTCAATTGCAAACTCTTGCTTTTCAGAATCTCGTGATACATTGTTTTTAAATACTTATTTCTCCTTTGAACACAAAGACCGCCGGCCCTTCTAAAAATACCTCCGTAAACTGCCGGCCCGACTGCATGAAACGAACTGTAAACTGCCCACCCCTTGTATTTACCGGGTAAGATCCGCTGTTATTTTTATCCAGGGACGCTTTGATCAGGGCCGATGCTGTCACTCCTGTGCCACACGACAGCGTTTCATTCTCAACCCCCCTTTCATATGTCCTTACAGTAAGACCTGCGGATGAAGATTCCACGAAGTTCACATTGCAGCCGCCCGGTGCGAATCTCCTGTCATTTCTCAAAACTCTTCCTTCAACCGTTACGTCAACATGGTCAACAGAAGGAACGAACTTTACAAAATGCGGCGAGCCTGTATCAATGAAATATCCGTCGGGAAATTGCAGGCCCGGAGAAGTGTCTCTCATCTTTAAACGAACCATAAAGCCCCTGTCATCCATAGCCAGGATCTCTGCTTCGTGAGGGCCGTCAATGGCGCTGAACCTGGTTTTTTTTACAAAGATCCCCAGGGAATATGCAAAGGCTGCCATGCACCTGCCACCATTTCCGCACATGGTACTTTCAAATCCGTCAGAATTATAATACCTCAGTGAGAAGTCAAACCCGTCTTTCTTCTCAAGCAGCATCAGCCCGTCGGCCCCGATGCCGAAATGCCTGTCGCACAAAGCAGCTATCATGGAACCCTCGGGTATAAACAGATTCATACGGTTGTCGAGGATGATAAAGTCATTCCCGTTGCCATGGTATTTGAAAAAATCAATTCTCACCTGAACTCATTATATCGCAAAGCTATGAACAAATCTTCATATTAAAAGTATCCTGCCCGAATTTCGTCGGGCCAATTCGGTTGTTTACCGATTTCCTATTTAAACCGTGTAATAATGATAATACTTTTGCTATCATAATTTTACTAATTTTAAACTCGAATACTATGGAACCAAATCCCGAACATAAAACTCATTACGACAAGGACCGGAAAAAAGGGATGCTTGGTATTGTCGTGATCTTAGCAGGAGTTGCTTTACTGCTTCTTAACGCCGGATTTCTCCCTTATTATCTCCGTCATATATTTATTTCCTGGCCTATGCTTCTGGTTGCCATTGGTGTAGTAAGCCTCATGGGCGCCGAAAATAGGGTGCCGGGAATTATTCTTATCGTGGTTGGAGGATTCTTCCTTTTTCCAAGGATATTCGACCTTGATATCAATTTTGCACATCTTTTCTGGCCATTGATCCTCATCTCAATAGGGGTGCTTATCCTCTTCCGTAAATTCCCCCATCCGAGGGATTGGAAGCACCGCATGGGACATTCGCCTCAGAATGTTGAAGCCGCAAGCGACCAGGGTTATATTTATGAAGACCATATCTTCAGCGGAACCGAGAAAAGAATCATCAACACGGACTTCAAAGGCGGACGGGTTAACGTTATCTTCGGAAGCGTTAAGATCGATCTCACCCAGGCCAGCCTGGCCGAAGGCATAAATGAGCTTGAAGTGAATGTGGTATTCGGAGGGGCTACTATTATTGTCCCCTGCGAATGGAAGATACAACTAAAAAATACCAGCGTTTTTGGAGGTTTCTCCGATAAGCGCTTCTGTATAAAAGAAGCCTCAGATCCGTCAAGGACCCTGGTTATTAAAGCATCTGCAGTGTTTGGCGGTGGTGAAATCAAAACGTATTAAAATAAAACCTGGGGATAGAGAATGATACATCCGGTCTTTCAAAATCTCAGGTCCATATCCGTGTATTTTGGAACGTGGATTCTCATTGCGGGGATCCACTTTTCCATTATTTTCTTTCAGTTCCCTTTCCCTCTGAATATTGCTTTGGCCGACAGCCTTATTT
>JAPLDN010000029.1 GCA_026391755.1 Bacteroidota bacterium | reverse complement strand
AGTGAAACCGTTCCGCCTGAGATCTCGTCGGGTAAAAGTTTATTGTTCCTGGCCCGGTTTGCAAGATCATTCACAGCTTTGGTAATGCCCAGGAGGTTCATGCTGCCGGCATCCTTCACTACAGGAACAATAAGGTTGTTGCTTGGAAGGGCAAAAGCAATACCCACATTCACCCTCGAATGTACAATGATTTTGGTCCCGTCAACAGAAACATTGACCATCGGGAAATCCCTGACAGCTTTTACTATTGCTTCAACAAAAATTGGGGTGAACGTCAGTTTCTCGCCGTACTTCTTAAGGAAGCCTTCTTTGTTTTTTTCTCTCCAGCCAACAACCTTATGCATATCGACCTCGATAAAAGAAGTGACGTGGGGTGAAGTCTGAACCGATTTAACCATATGGTTTGCTATCAGCTGCCTTACCCTGTCCATTTCAACTATGCGGTCTTCGCCTTTAGTGAAAACAGGGGCAGCGGGCTGTGGTTTTAAAGAGACTGGCATCGCTTTGTCGGCAGGACTATGGCCACTTCCTCTTTTTGCAAGGTATTCGAGAATGTCCTGCTTTGTGAGCCGGTCTTCTTTCCCTGTTCCGGGAATATTGTCCAACTCTTTAAAAGACAAACCTTCCTGCTGTGCAATACTTCTGACGAGCGGGCTGTAATATCTTGATCCGGACTGATCTTCATCAGTAACTGCCGGGCTGGCATCACCAGCCTCATCGACTGTGTTTCCAGGTTTAACCCCGGGCTTGGTTTGTTCAGCAGCAGTCCTGGTTTCGGAAACAGCATTGACAGGTGGTCCGTCAGCAGCTACGCCTGCTGCATCAATGATTGCAAATACTTTTCCTACGGCTACGATATCTCCCTGCTGATATAATTTCTTTGACAATTTCCCGCTTGCCGTTGACACTATCTCGGAATCAACTTTATCAGTGGCAATTTCAACAAGAGCTTCTTCGGCCTCAACCTGTTCGCCTTCGTTCTTAAGCCATTTTGTGATCGTGACTTCAATCACGCTTTCCCCTAATCTTGGGATAACAATCTCTAAAGACGCCATTTTAATTAAATTATTATGGTGCAAAGATACGAATTTCTCTTATTTAAAATCATTCAAAATAATCTCATCAGCTCCTTCCAAGGTTCCTGAATCCTTTGAACAGAATATTGATGTCGTTGGCAAGATGGTAGTCGCGTGCATAGAGTATATTGAGCCTGTTCTTGTCTTCTTCGCTGATCTCTTTTGATTTCAATGCATCCATCGGATTCAGCACTCCCTTTTTTATCATTGGAACATGCTGAACATGGCTGCCGCTTACAGGGGTATAACCTACCCATGATTTCCGCGCAAAAAACACAAGGGCGAGATTCCTCGCGAGGCTGATAGGTTTCCTTACAAGGAAAATAAATAAAGGGTATAGTATAAGAATAATAAGACCGGCCGTAAGGTCAAATACCCTTTTGCTTCTGAGGTTTGATTTCTTTGTGATTGCATTGATGTCAACCACGTAAAGGTCACCCGATGTATTGATGGAGTTACTGCCAATAATGGAGAGACTTTCAGGCGGGGCGATTTTATAATCAACCTGGGCATCCTTTAATTCCGACATTTTGTCGATGATGACCTGGGCGGGGATATCTTTAGCGCAGAAGATCACTTCATCGATCTTGTGAATAATGATAATATCCTTTATTTGTTCAAGATCTCCGATAAAGCCGTTCAGATTGCCTTTATTTGGCCGAAAACTAACGAGGCCGACAAATGCAGGGTTCATGCCGGTTTTCTGTAAGAGGTCGGCAACCCTTTCCGACTCCTCCTTTTCTCCGATTATGACGAATTTCTTATTCTTAATCGTATTCAGCTGAAAGCCGGTAATTTTTGAGAAATGCAGCAGGGCCCTGATAGCGAGCATAACCATAAGCCCCCAGCTGGCTCCGAATAAGATCAATGCCCTGGAAAAACGATAATTCTCGCTGAGCAGGCTGTATAGCAGAAGGATCAGCAGGGTGCCTGCCAGCATCCCCTGGAATACTTTTCTTAACATGATCGGCCGGTCATAGCCTCCGCCGATATATACACTGATGAGCCAGATCAGGATGTAAATAGGAACGGCAATCAGCATGAATTCGGGAGGGTAATGTCCGCCATAAGGGAAAATAAAATTCTTTTCCCAGTAAAAAGTTATAAAAAACATACCTGCAAATATCATCATCCCGTCAAGAAGCGGCAGGAATATCCGGATGGCAAACCTCGTAAGGACTGAAAAAAAGGCACGCAGGTATATTGCCGAATGGATCATCATTGAAAAAGACCTTGCGTTTTCCTTTGAGAAATGTTTCCTGGCGAAGATGATCATGGCATTGTAAAACATAAACACATAGTTTATGCTGCTTTTCTTCGTACTTTCACCTTTATAATGGATGATCCTGGTACCGGGATAATAATAATTCTTATAGCCTGCCTGGGTTATTCTATAACTCAGGTCAATATCTTCCCCATACATGAAAAATGACTCATCGAGAAGACCGATTTCATCAAGGACACGTTTTCTGAGGAGCATAAAGGCGCCGGCAAGGACATCGATCTCGTGTACCTTATCTTTGTCAAGGTAGCCGAGATGGTACTGGCTGAATATCCTTGACCTGGGAAAGAGTGAGGAGAGCCCGAAGATTTTATAGAAAGACACTACAGGAGTGGGCAAAGCCCTTTTCGATTCGGGCAGGAACTTCCCTTTTCCATCAATCATCTTTACCCCGAGGCCGCCTGCATCAGGGTGCTCATCCATAAAAGTTACGACTTTTCTGAGTGTGTCGTCCTCCACGAGCGTGTCGGGGTTCAGCAGCAGGAAGTATTCCCCGTTTGCAATTCTCATGGCCTGGTTATTTGCACTTGAAAAACCCAGGTTCTCCTTATTTTCAATGAGGATGACTTCCGGGAACTTTTCCCTGACCATTTTTACCGAACCGTCAACGGAACTGTTGTCAACGACAAATACCTCTGCGTCCAGGCTTTTACAGGCATTTTGCACTGAATGAAGGCATTGCTCCAGGAAGTACCTTACATTGTAATTGACGATGATTATGGATAATTTCATGTGTGCAACAAGCCTGTAAATTTAATGCTTATTCATATAGCTCCTGCATCTATCATCTGTACCACCCTTTCAATAGGCTCATCCTCTTCTTTAGGGTTGTATAACGATTTGAGGTCATAACCAAAGATCCGGGCCAGGGTTTGCCATACAAAGGCATTGAAACCACCCTTGAGTTCTTTAACAATGGCAAAGGTTGAGGAACCCGTCTCCCTGTATATCAACTTGATCAGAATCTTTCCCTGGGAATAGGTCATGTCACGCAGCTGATCCCCGAACTGGGCATCAAGTTCTTTCTCCGATTTCCTCAGGAATGCCTTTTTCTGCTTGTCATTTTTTATGGTATCGAGAACCGCTTTGATCTGCTTTAATTTCAAACCGGCAAGCTTTGCATATGGATATACAATTTTGATGTTGTAAACAAGACGGTCATATCTGACTGCCTCTCGTTTATTTTCAAACTTGCCGGGGGGAAATATGGTAACACCGTTCAGATCTACAGAAGGCAGAGTGTCTCCCCCGACAATTCTCACCGGGAGCGTAATCTTAGTTGTATCCTGCGAAAAAAGCGGTAAGCGGAATAAAAATAAAAGTATGATATAAAGTAGAGTTATTCTCATCGGAATGAATTGCCCCTGCACTCTAAAATAAACGATGAGAAGGGTAGTTTAGTATCAGGCAACTTTAAGCCTGGATAAACTGGTTTTATTGAATTTTTCTTCAACAAAGGCAATGTTAACCCTTAAACTTTTTACGTTGGTTTTTGACGGGAGTTCGAACATGGCATCATTCATAATACCTTCAAGAATAGCCCTGAGTCCCCTGGCGCCAAGTTTGAATTCGACTGATTTTTCAACAATGAAATCAAGCGCATCATCATCAAAACTCAGTTTGATATTATCGATCTCAAAAAGCCTGGTGTACTGTTTCACCAGCGAATTTTTTGGCTCCAGAAGAATACGTTTTAGGGTTTCC
>JAPLDN010000397.1 GCA_026391755.1 Bacteroidota bacterium | reverse complement strand
CACGGTCAAAGGACCTGACGGCGAACGTACTATTTCTTCTATTAACTTGAAAATCAATTAATAAAACATATTCCGGCACATCATGAAAAGGATAGTTTTCATTGCATTTGTGGCAGTGCTTGTGACAGGGGTCAGACTGACTTCCTTTGCACAGGTTCTGGAAGCTCCCCCAAGGGATGGTGTTTATGACAGGACCGTTATTTCACAGGTTCAGCCGATACCTTATCCTTATCTGAGGGAAGCAGATATCACCTGGACCAAGAGAGTCTGGAGAGTCATCGACATGCGCGAGAAGATGAACCAGCCTTTTTACTTTCCCGAAACTCCACAGAACCAGTGGAAAAGCTTTATGCAAATCATTCTTGACGGTATGAAGGAAGGGACTATCCAGGCCTATTCAGCTGAAACCGACCTCTTCCTGGTGCCTTTAGCCCATAAAGACCTTATGGACCAGCTTGAGACCAAGCAGAAACTGCACCTGAAACGCCCCGACAATCCTGATATTGAATTTGACACCGTAATCTCCAAACCTTTCTATGCCTCCGACGTGAAACAGCTCAGGGTCAAAGAAGACTGGTATTTCGACAAGCAAAGGTCGGTTCTTGAAGTTCGTATCCTTGGAATCTGTCCCATGATGGAGAGCTTTGCTGAGGACGGATCATCCCGTGGTTACAAACCCCTGTTCTGGATTTATTTTCCCGATTGCCGCAACATGTTCGCACGCAGCGAACAGTTCAACCTGAGAAATGGTGTTGCCGGTCGGCTTACCTATGATGATGTGTTCATGAAAAGGATCTTCTCCAGCTATGTATATAAGGAGGAAAATGTCTATGACCGTCAGATCAGCGATTATGCAACCTGTGTTGACGCACTGCTGGAATCCGAAAGGGCTAAAAACAAGATCCTCGAGTTTGAATCAAGCCTCTGGGAGTACTAAAACCTGAACGAATTTTTTTTTTGATTTTCTGCCTTGGGTTTCCGGGGCAGTTTTTTTTAATCAGGACTGCGGATTTCGCCCTGCCAGGTATCAGATATTTGATTATTTTTAGCAAGCTAATTGTCCGTCGTTTTGGCTGCACTCAAACCATTTCTCGAGACCCCGGTCGAATACCTGAAAGGGGTTGGCCCGGCAAGGGCTGAAGCCTTGCGTTCCGAATTACAGATAGAGGTTTTTGGAGACCTCCTGACCCATTTCCCCTTCCGTTATGTTGACCGTTCAAAAATGTATCTCATTAAAGACATAAGGGATGAGAATACGTTTATACAACTCAGGGCTCGTGTTATCAAAACAAAGACAATTGGCCCGCCCAGGTCGCAAAGGCTTGTAGTCACAGTTGAAGATGAAAGCGGGCAAATAGACCTGGTCTGGTTCCAGGGGGTCAGGTGGCTGGTCGATAAAATAGCCAACGGTCAGGAATGGATCATTTTCGGAAAACCCCAGATGTTCAATGGTCAATGGAATATGCCTCATCCCGACATCGAACCTCCCGAAACCGAACCCTTGCCCATCAGCAGGATAATTCAGCCAATTTACAGCTCGACGGATAAGCTGAAGTCAAAAGGCCTGGATTATAAAGGAATAGGAAAACTCGTGAAAACCCTCCTCCTGCATGAGAAGTTTTATATCCCCGAGAATTTAACCCGGGATATCCTTGACAGGCTGAGGCTTATCAACCGCCAGGAAGCCTTCCTGAATATTCATTTCCCTCAAAGTCCGGAATTGCTGTCAAAAGCCCAGGCCAGGCTGAAGTTCGAGGAATTGTTCTTCATCCAGCTCAGGCTGCTCAAACAAAGGATATCAAGGTTACAGAAGAACGAAGGTCATGTGTTTGCAACAGTGGGGAATTATCTAAATGATTTTTACCATAATTACCTGACCTTCGAACTGACGAATGCACAGAAAAAAGTAATCAGGGAGATCAGGGCCGACCTGGGATCGGGAAAACAGATGAACCGGCTTTTACAAGGAGATGTTGGCAGCGGCAAAACGATGGTGGCTCTCATGTGCATGCTCATCGCCCTGGATAACAAATATCAGGCCTGCCTGATGGCTCCGACTGAAATCCTGGCAAATCAGCATTTCAGCAACATTTCCAGGATGCTTTCAGGGCTTAATGTAAACATACGACTGCTCACAGGCTCCACTAAACAGGCCGAACGCAATGTTACACTTGGATTACTTGAAAGCGGGGAAGTTTCATTTCTTATCGGAACCCATGCATTGCTTGAAGACAAGGTCCGGTTTAATAACCTTGGCCTTGTGGTTATTGATGAGCAGCACAGGTTCGGGGTTGCGCAAAGAGCTGCATTGTGGGAGAAAAACCAGAGAACTCCTCATGTTCTGGTCATGACTGCCACTCCCATTCCAAGAACTCTTGCTATGACATTATACGGAGACCTGGATTCCTCGGTTATTGATGAACTTCCTCCAGGGCGAAAACCAATCATTACAAAGCATGTTTACGACCGGGACCACTTTAAAGTCTATAATTTGCTTAAACAGAAGATCCGTGAAGGCAACCAGGTCTACATCGTTTACCCCCTGATCGAAGAATCGGAAAGTCTGGATCTGAAAAACCTGACTGAAGGTTTTCAGACTGTGGTAAGGGAATTCCCTCAGCCTGAATTCAGGGTAGGTATGGTCCACGGCAGGATGAAACAACAGCAGAAGGATGCCGAAATGAAACGGTTTCTTGAAAAGGAAACACAGATTCTTGTTTCCACAACAGTTATTGAGGTAGGTGTTGACATCCCAGAGGCTTCCATCATGGTCATTGAAAATGCCGACCGCTTTGGCCTGTCCCAGCTTCACCAGCTCAGGGGAAGGGTAGGCAGGGGCAGCGCCCAGTCTTATTGCATCTTAATGACGCCTGAAGAACTGGGGAATGATGCAAGAACAAGGATCAAGACCATGCTTAAGACGACCGACGGTTTTGAAATTGCCGAAACAGACCTTCGTTTAAGAGGCCCTGGCGATTTGCAGGGGACA
>JAPLDN010000234.1 GCA_026391755.1 Bacteroidota bacterium | reverse complement strand
CCCAGCCAAAATATTCAAAGAAAATCAAATAAAAGGTGCATAATTGGAAAAAACGGAGCAGCTGACCCCGCGGCAAGCATTAACGTCCAGTTTCTGTGCTATTTTGTGCAGATTTAATATGACCACCGGTTGATATCTCATTTGGGTTTTGAACTTTCGAAGTACTATACCTGGCGCATCTTTGAAAACGCTTTCGGGATCATAATGCAAGTGGTGGAAAAAGTCAATTGCTTTCATACGCATGGAATTTAATCAGCATATTATATCTCAATCCATTAACAAGAATAGCTAAAAAGAGAACATTTACGCAAATAATAGCTACAGTTACATATTGATCATTGTTATTCCTTTAACAAGGATATACTTTTGTTTGGTTGCCATCAATGGCAACCTGTATAAATGTTTGATAAAAACAGTTTAAAATGTATTTCATGAAGAAATTCTATGCTATTTTATGGCTTCTATTGGCTTCGTTTGCAATAATTAGCTGTAGCAAGCAAGAACCCAGCCAGCAGACACAGACAAACCAGGGTGTTAATTTTGCAATTGCACCGGGTAAGTCAGGAGGACTGAAATCAATAGTAAGCACTGACTGTTTTTCCCAAACGGCAAGCTATGTCAAAGCTAATATTGACGGAAAGGTTTATCTGGTAAGTATTTTTTATGTCAGTGGAGCTCCTTTTACGAACACTATTCAGCTTTCACCGGGTATTCATTCCCTTCAGGAATTCACCATCTGGAGTAACCGGCAGACGCCAAATGACTCCACCGATGATGTGATGCTCTCGGCTGTGCCTCATTCAGGTGCAACCTATGCACCTTACGTTTCCTCCCCTTTGAATATATCATTCTCCGTGGAAGCGTTTAAAAAGACCCAACTTCCGGTTGAAGCCATTTGCTATCAGCCGAGTAACTTTACCGATTTTGGATTTACATTTTTTCAGATCGAAGAAGTCACTGTTCGTGAACAACCCTTCTTCGGGGACATCTGCATTCAAAGTATTGCAGATTATTCAATTCCAGGTTCACCTTACCTTGGCCAATCCAACGGTGTGCAGCCTGATCTTCCAGCAATCTTCAAAATCGAAGTTTACAGGAATAATATTTTGGTGAATACCTTTACCAATGAAGCATGGAAAGGGGAAGGGCAGCCTCTTAAAGTTCAATATGCAGACAGGATAGGGGTAACCGATAATTTCCAGTTCAAGCTATATGTTATGGTCAGGAAAGGCTCAGGATTTGAATTCGTGTATTTCCATACCTGGACATTCAGTGATGCACAGGTCATTCCATCGGGGACAGATGGGGTTGTGAATTTTGCCTTAGGTAGTTGCTTCCCACAAGCGGATTTAATAATACCATTTTCGTCAGGAACACCAACCTTTAACACTTGTGGTGACGATTTGACTGATATCAGAGACGGCAAGATTTATGGGACTGTGTTGATAGGAAATCAATGCTGGATGAAAGAAAATCTGAATTATGGAACAAGGATAAATAGTTCAATTGAATCATCCGACAACGGAATTCCAGAGAAATACTGCTATAATGACAATGAATCGAATTGCAATATTTATGGTGGTTATTACCGATGGCAGGAAGTCATGCAATACTCACATACACCCGGAGCAAAGGGGTTATGCCCGGAGGGATGGCATATTCCTGCACGTGAAGATTGGGGTAAGATGGAAGAATTTTTAGGAGGATTTCAGGTTGCAGGGGGGAAGTTGAAAGAATCAGGTACGACTCACTGGGCAAGTCCGAATGTTGGAGCAACAAACTCAAGCGGTTTTACTGCACTTCCAGGAGGTTTTGGGTTACCAGCTGGTTCACCAAACACCTGGGATTATATCAATGTAATTGGGTTTTTTCATTCATCTACTCAATATATTAGTTTTAATTCCTTTTATGTACCGGAGCTGAGTTCAACTTTTCAGGGACTATCTTCCGGTGGTACCCCGAATACGACAATCAGATGCCCAGTGCGCTGTTTGAAAAATGACGGAACAAATCATGCTCCGGGTATCAATTCTATAAGCCAGAGCGGAACTGCCCAGGTAGGTCAGA
>JAPLDN010000262.1:6144-16489 GCA_026391755.1 Bacteroidota bacterium | reverse complement strand
AGCAGAATTCGCCAGCAACAAGACTATGTCGTCAATCCTGAATTTTTCAGTCTTCAGAAGTTTATAGGCAAGAAAAATGACATAAAACGTTACAAAGAAGATGCAAATAAAAATCCATGCCAGGCCGAAATGGATCACATTATCATACTTCGGCACGAACCAGGTAATGAAGATCAGCCAGCTTAACAGGAAAGAAGAATAATACAGGAGTTTCCAGTATTTCCTGAACGCAATGACAAGAATTCCGAGATTGATAATGGCCATGTAACTGAACAGGATAACAACCTTTCCCGACCCGTCGCTTAAAAGGAAGGGAACGGCATAAGCACCAACCAGACCAATATGGGCTATGACCTGCCTGTCGTAATACACTGCAGCCGCCACAGTGAAGACGGTGAATAAAACCATTAGGGCAAAGGTCAGAGCGAGCGGGATAAGAGCATAAAAACTGAATGCAGCAAAAGTGATGAAATACATTATAGCCATTGATCCGCTGAGCAGGACTGCACTGAAACTTAAATATTCTTTTTTAAGGCGGATGGCGAATCCCAGTAATCCCAAACCAAGGATGTATCCGAGAATGATCCTTGTCCACGGACTTATCAGATCATGGTCGATAGCATATTTGGCTCCTATCCCCACGCCGATCACCAGGATCACGATACCTATCTTGTTGATCAGGTTCTCGCCTATGAATTTCTCAAGGTTGGACTTTGCTTTTGGCCCATTCTCTGCCCCGCTGAGAACTCTTCTGACAGCTTCATTCCAGAGCTCAGGTACTTCCTTCGCTGAAACCGGTTCCTCTTTTTCAACCTTCTCGTTTTCCTCAACAGTAACAGGTATTTCGTTGATGACCACGGCCTGTTCCACTGCCTGCTCAATGACCAGGGGAGGCGGTTCTGACGAAGCCAGTGACTTTATCTCCTGCCTTAGTTCCTCGATCTCTTCCTGAAAAGACTCCTGTCTTTTCATCAGCTCCGACAATTTCTCCAGAAGCTTGTCTGTCTTATCAAGATATTCATTCATAGCATACCCATTTACAGTGTTTTACAATCCGTTAAAACAAGTAATGGCAGATCGTGAGCCCGGAAAGGCCACGGTGGTTGTGGCAGGTCCTATAATAAAACCGCTGCCAGCGGGAATGCCTCTTTCAGCCTCACTCCCTTTTCGGTTTCCTGTACCGTGCAACATTCGTGCAGAATGTCGTGCTCAAAAAAGAGAATATAGCCGTTCTCTGCAGCTTCTTTCATGAATGCTTCCTTTTCGTCAAGCGTGATCAATGGACGTGTGTCGTATGACATCACGTAAGGCAAAGGTATATGCGCTGCCGAAGGCAGAAGATCGGCCATGTACACAATGGTCTTGTCGCCATACCTTATGTGAGGAATGACCTGCCCTTCGGTATGCCCGTGAAACATACGGAGCCTGATACCAGGCAATATCCCGCTATCTGTCTCTACCAGGTTCAGCTTCCCTTTTTCCTGTAAAGGCAGG
Organism: Bacteroidota bacterium; assembly: GCA_026391755.1. GTDB lineage: Bacteria > Bacteroidota > Bacteroidia > Bacteroidales > FEN-979 > CAIRDP01. The sequence continues at coordinate 14,995 of JAPLDN010000262.1, read as the reverse complement.
ATGTTCTCTTTCAGGAATGAAGCCTTCTCCCTGTTATTAGGGCTCGTGGCCCAGTCCCAATGCCGGCGGCTGGTCCAGTAAGTCGCATTGTTAAAGGCGGGAATATAATCAGAGTGGTCGTCATTCCATTTTACAGCACCCCCGCAATGATCAAAATGAAGGTGGGTCAGGATCACATCCGTGATGTCATCCGCAGTAAAACCAACAGCAGCAAGGGATTTATCCAGGCTGTCGTCACCGTTCAGGTAATAGTTTGAAAAGAATTTTTCGCTTTGCTTATCCCCAATCCCGCAATCAATAAGGATCTTACGTTCACCATCTTCAACAAGCAGGCAGCGCATGCTCCAGTTGCAGAGATTGTTATCGTCGCAGGGATACAGCTTGCTCCATATCACCTTGGGTACGACCCCGAACATAGCGCCGCCGTCAAGCTTGATATTACCGGTATTTATGACGTGTAATTTCACTTATATTCATTCACAACCATCTCACCCTGCACCACCCGTAACGCATTCGCGGCCATTGCCTGGATCTCGTTATCGCCGGGGTACACAACGACCTTGGCAAGTTTCTTTACATGCTCGATAATGAAATCGATCACCCTCTCCGAATGTGCGATCTCACCGGTTAGCAGTATCGCATCAACCTCGCCTTTCAGCACCACATACATTTCGCCAATGCATTTAGAAACCTGGTATGCCATGGCGTCCATGATCCTTTTTGCTTTTTCATCGCCGCTCTTGATACGGAATTCTATAGCGCTGAGGTCGGTAGTCCCCAGGTGAGCCCTGATGCCTCCGCAATGGGTCAGAAGGCAATACACTTCCTCGGCAGGCTTTTTATCGACCAGGCACATTTTTACTATATCGCCCAGTGGAAGGCTTCCGCTGCGGATCATCGAGAACGGGCCGTCTCCTTCAAATCCCTGGTTTACGTCAATAACACGGCCTTTGCGGTGAGCCCCTATCGTTGTCCCGTTGCCCATATGTGCAACGATCAGGTTCAGGTCCTCATATTTCATGTTCTGGCTTTCGGCAAAGAGTTTCGCGATAGCCTTCTGGTTAAGGGCATGGAAGATAGATTTCCTCTCAATGCCGGGCGAACCGGTAATACGCGCAACATCCTCCATTTCATCAACAACCGTGGGATCGGCAATCATAGCCTTTGAGCCAGGGATCTCCGCCGAAACGGCATCGGCAAGCAATCCGCCGAGATTAATAATATCAATGCCGACCGGACTGTTTTTCAGGTCGTGCTTCAGGGCTTCGTTTACTGCATAAACGCCCGAACTAACAGGCTTCACAAGGCCTCCGCGGGAGATCACAACCTTTACTTCGCTTAGATCAAACTCATTATTCTGAAGTTCCTTCAGCACGATTTGTTTGCGTAATTCCAGCTGGTCATAGATCGTCTCAAATCCTGAAAGCTCGTCGGATGTATGATACCTGTTGTTAATGTAAAGAAGTTTGTAATTGTTGTAGACTGCGATCTGGGTAACCTTATCCCTTGGGTTAACCACTAAAATGTTGAATTTCATATCAGTATTTTTTTTGCTACATGTTTCGCCTGTACTGACCGCCCACTTCAAACAAAGCATGGGTGATCTGCCCTATGGAACAGAATTTGGCTGCCTCCATCAGGCTCTCAAAGATATTCATATTTTGTGTTGCAGAATGCTTCAGGTTGAGAATTGCTTTTTCAGATTCTTCCTGCCAGCTTGTATGAAGATGTTTTAGCATTTCGATCTGGTATTTTTTTTCTTCATCTGTACTGCGGATGACTTCGCCCGGTAAAACTGTGGGGGAGCCTTTGCTCGAAAGGAAGGTGTTTACACCCATGATGGGCAGCTTCCCGCTGTTTTTCAGGTTTTCATAATACAGGGATTCTTCCTGAATCTTGCTTCTCTGGTACATGGTTTCCATTGCTCCAAGCACCCCTCCCCTTTCGGAGATCCGCTCAAACTCAAGCATTACAGCTTCCTCAACAAGGTCGGTTAGCTCTTCGATGATAAAAGCCCCCTGCAGGGGATTCTGGTTCTTTGCCAGCCCCAGTTCATGGTTGATGATCATCTGGATTGCTACGGCCCTGCGTACCGATTCCTCGGTGGGTGTTGTGATGGCTTCGTCGTAAGCATTGGTATGAAGCGAATTGCAGTTGTCGTAAATCGCGTATAAGGCCTGCAGGGTGGTTCGGATATCGTTGAAGTCAATTTCCTGGGCATGCAGTGAACGGCCTGAAGTCTGGATATGGTATTTTAGCATCTGTGAACGGGCATCAGCTTTGTACCTGTACTTCATGGCCTTGGCCCAGATGAGGCGTGCTACGCGGCCTATCACCGAATATTCGGGATCGATGCCGTTGGAGAAAAAGAATGAAAGGTTGGGCGCAAATTTACTCACATCCATCCCCCGGCTGACGTAATACTCAACATAGGTAAACCCGTTAGAAAGCGTCAACGCCAGCTGGGTTATGGGATTGGCCCCGGCTTCGGCAATATGGTAACCCGATATTGAAACGGAGTAAAAATTCCTGACGTTGTTGGTTATAAAATATTCCTGTATGTCGCCCATCATTTTCAGCGCAAAATCTGTGGAGAAAATACAGGTGTTTTGGGCCTGGTCTTCCTTGAGGATGTCGGCCTGGACCGTTCCCCTAACGTTGCATAAGGTTTCGGTCCTGATCTTCTGATAGATCTCTTCAGGCAGCACTTTGTCACCTGTCACTCCAAGCAGCATCAGCCCCAGCCCTTTATTGCCCTCAGGCAGAGGTCCCTGGTACTTTGGACGATCTGTCCCTTTCTTTTTATAGATGGCTTTGATCTTCTTTTCAACCTCTTCTTCCAGCCCGTGTTCGAATATATATTTCTCACATTGCTGGTCAATGGCGGCATTCATGAAATAGCCGACCATTGCGGGGGCCGGACCGTTGATTGTCATGGAGACCGAGGTATTCTGATCAAGCAGGTCAAACCCTGAATACAGCTTCTTAGCATCGTCAAGACAGGCTATCGAAACTCCTGCGTTTCCTATCTTTCCATAGATATCGGGCCGGGTGTCGGGATCGAAGCCGTAAAGGGTCACACTGTCGTAGGCAGTCGAAAGCCTTACGAAAGGCAATGAGTGAGACAAATAATGAAACCGCTTGTTGGTGCGCTCCGGTCCTCCTTCCCCTGCGAACATGCGGGTTGGGTCTTCGGCGGTCCGTTTGAACGGGAACACTCCCGCGGCATAGGGGAATTCGCCGGGGACATTCTCCCTGAGGTTCCATTTCAGGATATCGCCCCAGGCCTCATACCTGGGCATGGAGATCTTAGGGATCTGCAGGTGGGAAAGGGATTCGGTATGAGTTTTTACCTTGATCTCCTTCCCCCTCACCTTGTAAATAAAATTTTCGTCCTTATAGGATCTGAGCTTGGTTGCCCAGTTTTTTATGATTTCATAGTTTGCCGGATCGAGCTTTTTCACCAGTTCGTCAAACAGAAGGTCCAGCTCAAGCATGATGTTACAATCGTGCGAATGCAGTTTCGGATTCTTCTCCCGTTCCTGAGGCGGAGTACTGCGGATGGCTTCAATGGTTTGAGAGATGCCGTATAACCTCTGCGCTATCTCTGCCTGTTCGACAGTCCATTTGTTATAATTTCTTACGGCATCGGCAATTTCAGAAAGATAGCGTGTTCGTGCAGGCGGGATGATGAAGATCTTGTCCTTCATCTCGTCGCGTCCCTCAAAACTGCTGCTGAATTCCACCCCGGTTTTAGCTGCGACAGCTTTGATCAGGGCCTTGTACAGTTGATTTACCCCGGGGTCATTAAACTGTGAAGCCACAGTGCCGTAAACAGGCATTTCGTCAACCTCTTTTTCGAAAAGTTTATGGTTCCTCTGGTATTGTTTCTTCACATCCCTGATGGCATCAAGGGCGCCTCTTTTGTCCCCTTTATTAACCACCACGATGTCGGCAAAATCGAGCATGTCGATCTTCTCAAGCTGGCTTGCGGCGCCGTATTCGGGGGTCATCACATACATTGAGAGGTCGCTGTGGTCGACGATCTCGGTGTCGGATTGCCCGATCCCCGATGTTTCGATTATAACGAGGTCGAAGCCTGCAGACTGCAGCACCATCGTGGCGTCCTTTACATATTTGGAAAGGGAGAGGTTCGATTGCCTTGTGGCAAGCGACCTCATGAAAACCCTTTTGTCGAAGATGGCATTCATGCGGATTCGGTCACCCAGTAAAGCCCCTCCTGTTTTGCGTTTGGTGGGGTCAACAGAAATGATTGCGATGGTCTTGTCGCGCAGGTCGCTAAGGTAGCGCCTTACCAGCTCATCCACCAGGGAGGATTTGCCGGCGCCGCCGGTGCCTGTTATGCCGAGGACCGGGATCCGGGATCCGGGATCCGGGATCCGGGATCCGGGATCCCGGATGTGGGAGCCTTTCTCCTGCATCTCGTATCTCGCATCTCGCATCCCTGTGAGTTCATCTAGCAAAGGTTTAGCTTTTCCCGGGAAATTCTCTGCCAGTGTTATCAAACGGGCAATCGCATTGATGTTACGATTACGGATCTCATCCGCAGTCACCTCATGAAAATCATCAAGGGCAAAGTCGCATTTTTCAAGAAGATCGTTGATCATCCCCTGCAAGCTCATATTCCTGCCGTCATCGGGGGAATAGATCCTTGTGATGCCGTAATTATGCAGGTCTTCGGCCTCCTGCGGAAGTATAACGCCACCGCCTCCGGCAAAGATCTTTATATGACCGCAGCCTCGTTCCTGCAACAGGTCAACCATATATTTCAGGAATTCATTGTGCCCTCCCTGGTAAGAGGTCAGGGCGATAGCCTGGACGTCTTCCTGAATGGCACAGTCGACGATCTCCTGCACGGCTCTGTTATGGCCGAGATGGATCACTTCGGCTCCGCTGGCCTGGAGGATGCGGCGCATGATGTTGATTGCAGCGTCGTGCCCGTCGAACAAGGAGGCAGCTGTGACAATCCGGATATGGTTTTTCGGTTTATACGGGTCGGGGGTTTTCATGGTTCCGGCCTTAATCGTTCATGATAGCCCTGGCGATGATGATCTGCTGTATTTCGCTTGTGCCTTCGTAGATCTGAGTCAGCTTGGCGTCGCGCATAAGCCTTTCCACATGGTATTCCTTCACGTATCCATAGCCTCCGTGGATCTGAACGGCTTCGGTGGTAACATACATGGCGGTTTCAGCAGCCCAGTACTTGGCCATGGCGCTGGCTGTGCCGTAAGGCCTTCCCTGGTCCTTAAGCCAGGCCGATTTTAATGTAAAATACTTTGCTGCTTCAATTCGGGTATGCATCTCGGCTAATTTGAAAGCTATGGCCTGGTGGTTGATGATCTCGGTTCCGAATGCTTTGCGTTCCTTAGAATATTTCAGAGCCCTTTCATAGGCCCCCTGGGCAATTCCCAGGGCCTGTGCGGCAATACCGATACGCCCGCCTTCAAGGGTCTTCATGGCAATTTTAAATCCCATCCCTTCATCCCCAAGCCTGTTTTCCTTAGGTACTTTCACATCGGCAAACATTACAGAATGGGTGTCGCTGCTGCGCATCCCCATCTTGTCCTCATGCGGGCCAAGCGTAATACCCGGTGCATTTCGGTCAACGATCAAAGCATTGATGCCTTTATGCCCCTTCTCCTTGTTGGTCTGGGCAATCAGGATATATGTCGAGGCAGAATTGCCGTTGGTGATCCAGTTCTTCACCCCGTTAACCAGGTAATGGTCGCCCATATCGATGGCTATAGTCCTCTGCGATGTGGCATCGGAACCTGCCTCGGGTTCGGATAAGAGGAAAGCGCCAAGCTTTTCGCCCCGGGCCAGGGGCTTCAGGAATTTCTCCTTTTGCTCTTCAGTGCCGAATTCCTCAATTTCATAACAAACGAGGGAATTATTTACCGAGATAATGACTGCAACAGAAGAGTCAACCTTCGATATCTCCTCCAGGGCAAGAACATAGGAAACTGTATCCATGCCTCCGCCATCGTATTTTGTATTGGTCATCATGCCCATAAACCCCAGTTCGGTAAGCACTTTGACATGCTGGGTGGGGAAAATAGCCCTGGTATCTCTTTCAATGACGTCTTTGATGAGCTCCCTCTGGGCATAATCGCGGGCACTCTGCTGGATCATCAGCTGTTCCTCGGTAAAATCGAAATTCAACATATGAAGATTATTTGATACAAAGATAGGATTCAGACTGATTTAAACAAAAAACAAGGCAAAAAAAACCCCGGACAAGCCGGGGATTTAAAACTTTGGTAATTATTTCACTTTTTGATAAACAATAAAAATATCGCCTGAGGGGATGTGAGCGATAACCTTGAGAGTATCACTATTAAGCCTGAAAATATCCAATTTGGTTTTTTCCTTGGTTTTAAGGTTTTTCATAACAACCTTGTTTTTCTTTTTGGTCTTCCAGGTAAATTTTTCCGATTTATCTGCAACAGCTTTAAAAGCTGTTTTATCAGGAAGGAATTCAATCGTGGCTTGTCTCAACGGGACATCGCTTTTTGGTTTTCCGCTGGCACTTGCGCCGGGAGGATTACCTCCGGGTTTTGGAGCCCTGGGTTTATTCGAAACGGAATCCGTGGAGCTTCCTTCCTGAGATACTGCCGGTGCGGGCGGAGCAGGTTCAAAAATATTCTGGACGGTGATTTCCAGGATATGCCATTTCCCAATTAAATCCTGAAAATTAATTGCAGGAGGTTTTGGCTTTGCGACAGCAATAGTTTTCGTTGTATCCTGGGCTTTTGGGCTTGGTTCCTTTGCAGATGCAATCAATCCCAGGGTCATGAACAAAATTAAAAGTGATAAACAGATCTTAAACTGACTTCTTTTCATTGTTATTTGTTTTCTAAGTAAACGAAATGTTAAATAGTTTATTATATTTCCTTTTCAACTTCTACAGTGGAATCACTTGTATCGGCATGAACTGAAAATCCTCTTTTCCTGAATACTGAGATCATGCGTTTATTATCAGTGGTTGTTTGGGCAACGATCTTTTTCAGGTTCCATTTTTTTGCTATTTCTATGCAAAAATCCGTAATTATATTTCCAAGGTCTTTCTTCTGGTAAGCATCAATAATGAGGATGGCATACTCTACCGTTTCGTGGTCGGGGTCGGCGATCAGCCTGCCAACGCCTACCAGTTTTCGTTTATTGTCTTCCTGTATTTCTGCAACAATGGCTATCTCCCGGTCATAATCGATGTAACAATAGCGTGTAGCAACTTCGTGCGACTGCCACTGAAAGAAGTACCGGAACCTGCTGTAAAGCGATTCCCTGGAGCAGTTGCCAATCATTTCCAGCCATAGTGGTTCATCTTCCGGTTTTATGGGTCTGAGGAGTACTTCTTTCCCATTCCCGAGAGTGACTTTGCGCACATATTTCTCGGGATAGGGATGAAGAGCCAGGTGGGCAAATGGGATTTGTGCAGTACCGGCAATCAGGGGATCTATCACTATCCTTGCATCCAGGGCCACAACATCCCCGGTTGTAACCAGCAGGGGGTTGATGTCCAGTTCAATAATCTCGGGATAATCGGCGGCAATGTATGAGAGGCGGATCAGTATCTGTATCAGCCTGTCGATATTCTTAGCCGGGCTGCCCCGGTATCCTTTCAGAAGCGGGTAGATCTTCAATGATTCAAGCATTTGACTTGCCAGCCTTTCATTCAGTGGTGGAAATCCCAGGGCCTTGTCGGAGAAGAGCTCCGCTGTAATTCCACCCATCCCTACCATGAGAATGGTGCCGAAAACACTATCCTTTTTTATACCAAGAATGAGTTCCACTGCATCTTTTTCAGCAACCATTTTTTGCACCGTGATCCCTTCGACTATGGCTTCAGGCTGTTTCAGGATTACTGAATCCATGATCCTTTCGAAGGCGGCTTTTAATAGTTTTTCGTTCCCCAGGTTAAGTTGTACGCCTCCCACATCCGATTTATGCGTGATGTCGGGCGACTGAATTTTAAGGACAACAGGATAGCCGGTTTTTTCCGCAATTTTCGCAGCTTCATCAGGAGTCTGCGCAAGGATCGGTCGGGTTGTTGAAATACCATATGATTCAAGGATAAGCTTCGATATATCCTCCGATAATATTGCGCCTTTATCCCTTATCAGCCTGTTGAATTTTTGGCGCATTTTTTCGCGGTCCAGGCTGAACTCAACAGGGACATCCCTGGGGGTTTCATACAATGTTTTCAGGTTCTTCGAATAGGCGACCAGGGTCATAAAGGCTTTGATTGCCTGCTCGGGGGTGCGGTAAGAGGCAATTCCTGCTTCCACCAATATGTCATCGGCCTTGTGCATGCTTTGACCGCCAAGCCATGCCGCGAGAATAGGCTTCCTGCTCGTTGTAACCAATGCGCTGATCTCTCTGGCGGTAGCCTCGGTATTCGTCATAGCCTGGGGTGTGAGGATCACCAGGATAGCATCTACATTCTTATCTTCCAGTACGATTTGTGTGGCTTTGGAGATCCTTTTAGCGCGGGCGTCCCCCAGTACATCCACGGGATTTCCATGCGACCAGTACTCGGGCAGGTTTTCGTTGAGCTTTTGCATGGTCTCATCTGACAGTTTTGCCAACACCCCGTTCGAGGCTATAAGTGCATCGGTGGCCATAACTCCCGGTCCGCCGGCATTGGTTATAATCCCCAGCCTGGGACCCTGGGGGAACCTGCTGCGGCCGATAAGCTCGGCAACTGAGAAAATATCTCCGATCTCGTAAACCCTTGCCAGTCCGACCCTCTGGAAAGCCGCATCATACACCGCATCTTCCGAGGCCATGGCCCCGGTATGGGAAGCGGCGACCTGGGCCGATTCGGGAA
>JAPLDN010000262.1:0-6129 GCA_026391755.1 Bacteroidota bacterium | reverse complement strand
TGTAAACAATGATGGGTTTTTTACGGGCAAAGGCACGGGCAGCTGTCATGAATTTCCTTGGGTTCTGTATCGATTCTATATAAAGGATAATACAATGAGTGTTTTCGTCATCCCCGAAATAATCAATCAGGTCACCAAACTCAACATCCATGCTATTCCCAATGGAAACAAAATACGAGAACCCTATCTTACCTTCGATGGCCCAGTCAAGGACTGAAGTGCACAGGGCTCCCGACTGTGAAATGAATGCAATATTCCCCTGTTTAGGCATCTCCGCGGCGAAGCTGGCATTCAGCTTCAGCGAGGGAACTATGATACCGAGGCAATTCGGGCCAAGTACCCTCATGCCTTCAAATTTTTTTATTTCACTTCGAACAGTTTCTTCCAGCTTAAGCCCAGCTTCACCCGTTTCCCTGAAACCCGCCGATATTATGATGATCCCGCGTATCCCGGCTTCCCCGCAATGCCTCACTGCGGCCGGCACTTTCTCGGCAGGTGAACAGATGATCCCAAGGTCGGGGCATTTAGGAAGGCTTTTCACATCGGGATAACAGGGTATGCCCATCACCGCTTCATGCTCAGGATTTACAGGGTAAACCACCCCGCGGAATCCCCCGCTGACAAGGTTTATCAACACTTTCCCGCTCACCGAATTGGGATTGGTGGTAACCCCTATCAAAGCGATCCGCTTAGGATTAAAGATGTTGTTTAACTTGTGGGTATTCATCTCTGCACTTCAATTAGGATTGCAAAGATAAGGCAATGAATTTACTTGCTGATGATGAATTTCCCGCTGTAGGTATTATCCCGGATTGAAAAAACATAAAAATAAAGGCCCGACGGATAGGCATGTGTGTCGAGGTCAAATTCAGACTGACCATGGCCGGGGAAAACTTCATCCCTCTTCCGCCCGTAATCATCATAAATACGGATGTTGCCGCGTTCCCCGGCCGTCAGATCCCCGAAACGGAAAGTCACATGATCTTTTGCAGGATTGGGAACAAGCTGCAGGCCGGCCTGCAGGCCGTGTTCAGCCACAGCATTAACGGTATTATTACTCGAGATGATCTGGTATTGGGGATCGAAAATCAGCGAATCAACGGGAAAGGGAATACGTACTTTAAAGAGTTCTCCCGAAAACGTATTGTTAAATCGGATCAATGTATCATGGCCGGAGTTCTTAAACAACAACTGTATGGGCAGTTCGAAAAAAGAAACACCAGGGCTGCTCTGGGTCTGGGACACTGTGAAAGCAACGGTATCGGCCGTTTGTGACCAGTTGATCCTGTACTGCGGATAACCTTCTCCCGTAAACCAATCGTTGAAATACCAGCCCAGGTCATGCCCGTAAGAATTTTCAAGATGGGTTTTCAGGTCTTCGGTGCGCGCAAATCCATAGGCCAGTCTGTAGTCTTTGAGATAATTGTTGAGGGCGGCGAAAAAGACAGAATCTCCCATGATCCATCTCAACTGGTGAAGTATCATGGCCCCTTTGGCATATGAAAGACGGCCATCGAAAATACGGTCAATGTTTGTTGTATCATTGCAGTAGACCGAACCACCGGGCATTGAGGTGATGCTTTGAACCCTAACCATCCTGAACCTTACCCAAAGGCTAGGGTCGAGATGCTCGTATATCAATCCTGAAAGGTAAGTGGCAAATCCTTCATTCAGCCAGATATCGGTCCAGCTGCCGCAGGTGACCTTGTCGCCGAACCACATATGCCCCAGTTCGTGGGCTATCAGTTCGAACTCAAAATTGGCGACAAATGTCATCGTCTGATGTTCCATGCCACCACCCCAGCTGAACTGGGCATGGCCGTATTTCTCCCTCTGGAAAGGATAGATCCCGAAGAGGGAATCGTACACCTGGATCATGGGTATGATGGCAGGAAGCTGGGCCACAGCGTTTGTTGAGTCCTCGGGATAAACGAAGTTGACCACCTTAAGGGTGTCGTTGCCAAAAGGAACCTTTTGGGTGAAACTGGCATAGTTTGTAACCGCAATTCCAACAAGGTATGCTGCAATCGGGTAGCTGTGCTTCCAGTGAAATTCAGTGTTTCCTCCCAAGGAGCTGGTTGAAACGAGCATCCCGTTCGTGGCCGTTTTATTTGGATTGGGTGTGCTGATAGTAATATCAACGGAGTCGGCCTTATCGGTAAGCCCGTTTTTGCAGGGCCACCAATTGCTGGCCCCATAGGGTTCCGAAAGGGTCCAAAGGATGGGATTCCCGTTATGCTGGTCCTGGACGAAGGTACCGAAACCGTCATCCGGCGGAACGCCCTGGTAAACAACAGTAACGGAATCTATTACATTTTGAGGTAAGTTGGACACGAACCTCACAGTCAGCAAATCCGCTGTATGGCTCCAGCTGCTAATTGAATGTTGGTGGTAAATAACCTGTTCAACTGTAAGTGCCTGGTGCATATCGAGTACCAGGGAATCAAAGCCGGCCTGCATGGGCTTAAAGTAAACCGTAACGTTACCGGCTATTTGCCTCAGGGCGGGGTCTATAATCCAGTAACACCTGTAAAATTTTACATCGAAGGCGGATGTGGTTATCGCGTGCCCATGCCTGAAGCTCTGCTCATGTGATTTTCGCTCCCCATTCGCGATGGTATTGAGATCATTGGGGTTAAAAGTGACCTGGGCCTGAAGCACACCAGGAAACAGGAAGCAAAAAAACAGTAAGGATTTATTCATATTCGGACCTGTTTTTCGACAAATGAAATTATACCTGGATAAATTTATCGGGCCTATAAAGTTACTGCTTTTTTCAGCTAATGCTTCATGGTATTCAGTATAACTCCTGCAGCAATTTTCCCTGCAAGTTCCAGGCTATTTTTATTGACCTGTTTTACATTATCTGCAGGACAATGTTGTTCATTATTCCCGTCGAATCCCAAATGGAGTGTTATAAAGCCTTTGTTTGCAAAGGAATCATGGTCCGATCCGCAATACCTGACCTTCCTGAAATTATGGCGTGCCGAATTCAGGGTTTCAACGAGGGCTGTATCGAGCCAAGCAGGGATTTCCGATTCATAAAGGAGGTCGTCATTGCCGGGATCCAGGAGGGACCATGTATTTATAAAGTCCCTGGCTGCTTTTAAGGGACCTCCGCGGGCGACAAGGCATTTACCTTTGAGGCCGGTTATTACATCTGCAATTATTGCACCTGTATCGCCAACACAATCAAGATTAAAATAGAACATTGTCGAAGCCGTATCCCGGAGATGCTTGTCGGTATAAGCCTTTGAGCCTAATAACCCCAGTTCTTCACATCCGAAGAAAATGACCTTTATTGAATATGGCAGACTGTCTTTATAGTTCATGAAAAACCTTGATAGCTCCATTATCACCGAAACCCCGCTTGCATTGTCATCGGCTCCCGGACCGCAAAAAGAATCCCAGTGGGCGCCGAGAAGGATCTCTTTCTCTTTTCGAGGGCCAAGGGAACAAGAAACAGTATATGACTGCTTTTTTTCTACCTGCCCTTTAATGCGGATTTCAGTTTGCTCGCCGTTGCTGCTTTTCAGTTCCTTATCATTAACGATGATAATTGCCTTTGGCCCTTGCCGGGCCAACCGGTAAATTTCGGCTGACTCCGTTGTGAAAACTATGTTATTCCTGATTGAATCTGCCTTTTGTTTTAAAGACTGCCTATTGGGATTAAAATAAAAACTTTGTCCGTTTATTCCTTTCGGATTCTTATAGGGGTCAATGTAAATCGTTTTGTAAATGATCTTTTCGCCATTTACAAATACCGAAATATCATCCGCCGAAAAATAGTCAAAATTGAAAGTGTCGATCTGAGGTTTGAGTCCGGGGTTTTTATAATAATCAAACAGGTATTTTATTGTTTGATTTTCACTTTTCGTACCCGCATTCCGTATTCCGAAACCGGCCAGGTCCTTAACATGGGCAAAGGCTTTCTCCTTGAAATCACCAGGCAATTCCGGCTTCGTTTGCCCAAAACTGACAAACGTCAGGAGAATGACAATAATGGAAAGTATTGACCTCAAAATGTGTTCGCTATTTTTCCCTTCGCATCCACACTAACAGGGATCCGATTTCGCCCGCGATAGTTTGCATTTCCCAACCTTCACTTTCATACTGGTTGATCAGGTTTATCAATGGATTTATATCATAGCCTCCCTGGTGCTGCTTTTTCAGGTTTATTTTTTTGTATTCCTTCCCGCCAATGCTGATATAAACCTCGTCCAGGTCATAATGATATGCCCTTATTGCAAGGTAGCTGTAAGACGGTTTCGAGGCGTTGGGCCTGAACGCCATAGTGATAATGATGACGGCAAAAATGCCCAACAGGATGATCAATTGATTGTTTTTCATGATTTCGGGTTTTACTTTTTAGAAAATCGTTTAAAATCTTTACTGCTGTATTGAATGACGTCTTTGATCGCACCCTCATAATGATTCTCGAGCCCGATGCCAAATGCTTTCCCGGTGTATCGTCTCATCGATATTATGCTTCTGTCTGATTCCTTAAAATAGCATACATAGATGAATACTTTTTCGGTGCTTTTTTCAAAACTCTCAACGATAAATACAAATCCAAAGCCATTTCCTTTTGTTTTATAATCCGAAACCAGATCTGTTATGGTTGCGGTATTCAGTTCATAATAGGCATTGGTCAGCAGTTTCGTTTTATCAATATCTGCATTGTGTTTATCGGCTGTTGATGTTACAATCGTTACATCGTCAATACTGTATTTTGACGAAAAGTTTGTTTGGGCCGTATGATCCGCCCAGTTTTTGATAAGTTCATCCTTAAGCATTTCCGGTGTTATGTATGATTCGAAACCAATAAATTTTGCTTTTGAAAAATCAATGCCATACCAGGTAATGTTTTTACTGCGTGCAACATCCATAACTGTTTGCGCTGACAGTGCTGAACTCAGAAGTGCCAGTAAAATCAAACTGAATCCTTTTAATTTCATAATTTTTGATTTGAGAGCTGAGACGGGGTTATTGACAGGTCGGTATTTTTAAATTCGTAGGAATGACCATGCCAAATTAATAACAAATTAAATATTAAGTAAATTTACATTGTTAAAAGTTATGAACCTTCACACATGAAAATCCTTGCAATATCAAAAGAGCCAAATCCCGTAGATTGGGAAAATAAAGAAGCTATCCTTCAGGACGAAGCTAAAGAAGCTTACGAATTATACATTTCGGGCCGTGTCAGGGAGATTTATTTCACCGAAGAATACAATGCGGTACTCATCCTTGAGGCCGGGGACCTGGCCGAAGCCCGGGAAGTTATAAACCTGTTACCTCTTGTTAAAGCAAAACTTCTCGAATTTGATCTCATGGAGTTAAATCCATACACTGGTTATTCAAGACTTATCAAATAAAAAGGGGATGAAAATTCAGGAAGTTCCATTCACATCAATTAATTGGGATGAAATCCCACCTACAACCCATCCGGGAGAAACCGGTTTTGCAACATGGAAGACTGTTGAAAAAGGTAACATCCGGGTGCGAATCGTTGAATATTCGCCCGGTTATCTTGCCGACCACTGGTGCCCCCGAGGACACGTCATCCAAATACTGAAAGGTGAAATGGTAAGTGAACTGAAAGATGGCAGTAAATCTATCATGAAAGCAGGAATGACCTATATGATGAGTGATGATGAAGTGAATCCCCATCGTACATTTACTGAACAGGGCGTCACTTTATTTATCGTGGATTGATCTGGTTCTGATGGGAAATTCTGTATCGAATTCCGGAAAACGACATTTGATCTCTGAGTTTTCGATCATTCAGGTCAGGTCATCTTTCAAGGAATCGCTCAAGTTTCCGGATATTTAAAAGAGGGATTTTGAAGGTATATTCCTTGCTGTCCTTGAACAGGTAGGCTGTTCTGTGTTTCCGGCTGACCTTAATGAGGTATGCCACATTGATGATCGTGGAGCGGTTTATCCTGAAAAAATCCATAGATGGAAGCAGCTCTTCCAGGGAACCGATATTCATTGTAACTAATTCATTTTTTGTCCCGTCATAATAAATTTCTGCATAATTCCAATCAGCATTGATATATTGTATATCGGCCGGATTGATCAGTGTGAATCCCCCGGTAGTGCTGATCTTTAGTTTTCCTTTAT
>JAPLDN010000230.1 GCA_026391755.1 Bacteroidota bacterium | reverse complement strand
ATGGTGTAATAGCCAAAACGCTCGCCCATGTTGGCAAAGAAGGCCACAAAAAGCCCTTTAGGATGTCCTTTGAACATAATCTGTGCTTGTTTGGTAAATACTAAATCGGGTCGCTGGATGCAAAAGTAAAGAATTTTTCATGCCGGCAAACCCTCTGAGAGCTGATTGCCTTAGTTGTTTCATATTAATGTAATAAATTTAATCCCCAATCGTCTTTAATTCAGTATGAACCTTCAGGACTTCAATACAAAGGTCTATCCCTTAAAAGACAAAATATTCCGTTTTGCCAGGAGGATGCTGGAGCAATCCGAAGAAGCCGAAGACCTTGTGCAGGAAGTGTTCATCAGGATGTGGAAGAACCGTGAAAAGCTGGATGAATACAGGAGCCTCGAAGCCCTTGCAATGGTCACGACAAAAAATCTTTGTCTTGATAAACTGAAGGCCAGGAAATTTCCTGTCGAAAGCTGGAACGACCAGCGGCAGTTCATTGAATCGATTGCAGAAGAGAGCCGGCCTGATCTTTCTGACTTTGTTTCCGGAGTTAAGCAAGCGATGCGCACTCTCCCCGAGCACTCCAGGATGATCGTTCACCTCAGGGATATTGAAGGATGCGAATTCGAAGAGATAGCAGATGTGCTGGGAATGCAGGAAAATGCAGTGCGTGTGGCACTTTCCAGGGCACGTAAACAAATCCGCGGGATATTGATAAATAATAAGAACTATGAATATCAACGAAATTGAAGAACTCCTCGGGAGATATTATGAGGGTGAAACCACGCTGGAAGAGGAGAAGCAGCTGAAAGACTTCTTCCTGCAGGATGATATCCCTGAGAACCTTCGTCAGCATCAGCCTTTGTTCAGGTTTTTTATTGCGGAAGCAAACGAGACGCTGAGCGAAGAAAACCAGGATGCAAGCCTGAATCGCAAAATTGAGCAATACCTTGGTGAGACTTCCACCTTAAGAGTACATCCCGGCAAAAAAAGGCTTTACTATATGAGCGCAATGGCTGCCGGCCTGGTATTACTGATCGGCCTGGTGTTTTTAATTAAGAACGAAGCTGGCAGGAAAGGCTATATTGAAAACACACAACCTTCAACTGAACTGGCCTATAACCAAACCAGGCAGGCCCTCATGATGGTTTCTGTCGGGCTTAACACCGGCCTGGATGAAGTTCAACGTTTGAAAACACTTGAGAATGCTTTAGGACAAATTCAAAGGATCAATAAATTCTATAACTATCAAACTCAATTTATCAACCCGGAACGGATGCAAGATCCTTCCACAAACAAATAAAACAATGAAAACAAGAACCATCACTTTACTTTTTGCAGCATTCCTTATGCCTCTGTTAATGAATGCACAAAGTCCGCTCGATAAGGTTTTTACCAAATATTCAGGCCAGGACAAGTTTACTACCGTTAACATTTCAAAGGAAATGTTTACACAGATACTGGCGATGGCAGCCAGTCAGAATGACTCATCTTCCAGGGAAATGAAGAGCATCATCGATAAGCTCACAGGACTGAAGGTCATTACCTATGAGATTGACACTACCGATTATACAAAGGCTGTTTCTATTTACAACGAATGGGCCGGTGTTTTCCCTGCTTCCACTTATAAAGAGCTGATGGCCGTCACCGAAGGCCGTGATAATTATAAGTTTATGACAAAGCAGGATGCCGATGGAAAGATCAGCGAAATGGTTATGCTGATGAAAGGCAAGAAAGAGCTTGTTGTGCTAAGCCTCACCGGAGTAATCGACATGTCGAACGTTTCCAAGATATCACGGTCGATGGGAATACACGGGATGGAAGGTTTTCAGCATATGCACCCTCACCATCAGGGGCCTCCTCCCGATAAAAAGTAATAATTTTCGGTGAAAATGAATTCACAAAAACGGCCCGGTGTTTCATCCGGGCCGTTTTTTATATCCTGATCTGAAGCTGGGACGTAAGGTCCAGTTTCCAGTTTGCATCGATCTGGTCAAGACCGCTGCTGATACTATTTTTATCGTTATACCTTGTGAGGCCGGCTTTGAGACTGAATATCAAATGACGCCCGGCTGAGTATCGCAAAAAAGTACATACCCTGATCCCGCGCCCGTAGTATGCAGGCATTGAATATCCGTAAAGAACATCCGGTTCATAGGCACATATCCTGGAATCGTATGCCGGACAATCGAATACCGAATATCGAAAAAAAATCTTTAACGGGATCTTAAAAGCCTTCAGGGAAATGTCCTGAAACATAAGCCATCCAGTAGTTTCCGGCTTAATCCCCTTGCTTGACTTCTTGACTTCCACCCGGCTTTGAAGACTTACAGCTTCTGAAACATTCCAGTTTAGCTGGACACGGAAATCCGATAAATGCTTATACCCTGTTTCGCGAATGACATCGGCATCATCAACCAAATTGGTTTCCCCTGAGGAGTACATATACCTTAAAACAATACTCAGGCTTTTATTCATTGGCCAAGTAAGCATTGCTCCCACCTCATTCCCGGCCGAGGGAGTGTTAACCCCATATTTTGCCCAGGGAAAGCTACAAAAATCGGCGAAAAGGCTGAGATTAAAATGTAATGGCAGGCTTGCCGAAATGCTGATATACCAGCCCTTCTCATTAGCAGTATTAGTATTCTGGCGGAAGCAGTTTGAATACAGGTTCTGGAAGCCGCAGGGATAGTCCCGGTAAAGAAGGACCCCGCTGAACCTCGGATCAGGATTAAAATTCAGTACAGAGATCCAGGCTAAACTGCCGTTTCCGCTTCGGCTGAATTCACCCGATACCCTTATAAACCTGTAGAACAGGTTGAAGTCGGCCCCTGTTACAAAGTTTTTCTTCCCCGTAAATGCAAAATGGGTATAAAGCGCCGGACGGGGCTGAAAATCAGCCCCCAGTGAAACTGAATAAGCAGTTAGACCAAGGCTGAAGAAATTGCCCCTGAAACCCAGATTTCCACCTAAAATGAACTCTGACACTCTCCCTTTTTTAACCATCTCTGCCTCTGTCCTGTGATATCCAGTTTCAACGAAAGAACTGAATGATATAGCCCTCCCGCTGGCAGTGTCCGAATCAATCACATTGGCATCCCTTTTCCGGAAGGAACAAATGCCGCTCAGAGTAAAACGGCCGGCTCCGATACTTAATGCCAGTCCATTAAGTAACCCGCTTCCCGAAATCGATTGAGTGGGCCTTATCCCGCCACCGACATAGAATTCCTGGTTAAAACCGGGATAGAGACCGAATGAACTACCGGTATTGAATGTTAAACCCAGCCCCCAGCCTGCGCGAAAATTTCCGACCACCAGGCGTTTCAGTATCCTTTGCCCCGAATAACAGATATAAGCTGAATAATAATCCATACCGTTCTTCTGCCCCCCAGCGAAAAATTGCTCTCCCGCATCCTTATCTCCCGACAGGCCTGCTGCAAGCCGGTCACCAAGGGTAAAAGTATACCTGAAACTCAGCCCGTATGGATTGCCCGGGTAATAGTTGGTGTTCCCCGATTCTTTCCCGGTATTTGCCAGCCGGTAACCTCTTGACCTGGGAAAGACCGTCGAACCGCAAATTAATATATCATTCTTTCCGTATTTTGCCAGGTTCCTGAAAGTTAATTGAGGGGATTTTGAAGCCGCCGGAAAACAGATAAAGGGAGTGATTTTCCTTATTAGGGCTGAGTCAAACCCATGTACCGAGAGCAATTCAAAGACAGAAAACACCTCACCATACTCTTTCAGGTAATCCGAAAGATTTTTGCGCTGAAATGAGTTTAAAAATGGTATCCTTAAAAGATCTTCTTCCGACGCTGAGTTCAGGTTCACCGGCTTTGACCTTGTCTCATCCTGCTCTTCCATGAGCATTCTCACTTCGTTCTCACTTTCAAGCTTCCAGTTGAGTTCCTCAAGGTTCTCGGCCGTCCATTGGAAAGGTTCCGACTGGGCAGATACATCATTGTTGCAAACCAGGACAAAACAAGCCAGATACAAGCATCCGGCCACCGACTTAGCTACACTTATCTTCATTGTCTGCGGATGTGTGTCTCCTGTTTTCCAAGCTGGTACTGCAGTGAGACTGCCGGACTGAATCCCAGCACCTGGCTGTATTCGGAAGCAAAGTCAAGGGAAAAGCGTTTTATCAGGATCCCGGCCCCTATGCTCAGGCGAAACGGTCCGGTTGCCACCCCTGCCCTTGCCGAAAGTATCCCTGCAAACCTGCATTCTGCACCTAACCTTGCACAGACGCTGCTTAACGGATCTTTCTCTACTTCGGCCGAGACCATTAAACTCTCGGTAAAATTGTAGGAAATCCCAAGCTGAAACAGAGATGCAAGGGATTCCCCTGAGAACGTATTAATTTTTACAGGTACCGGGTTTATTATATGAAATCCCAGTGACAATTGCTTTGAAGGACGGAACTGCAAACCCGCCTCGCAGTTGATAAGGCTTTTGGAACCATATCCATCGCCAATCAGGAACCGGTAATAAGTCAGTTGTATCCCTGCCGAAAATCGCTTCCCGAATTTTCTTGCGTAAGCGACAGCGGTTTTCATTTCGCTGTACTTTCCTGTTCCGAAATGCTGGAATAAAAATGAAAATGCCCCCGGCTTCAGGCAGGCAGAAAACACCATGGCCTTATATGATAATTCCTTCACCAGGAAACGGTTCTCAAAATATACCCCGCAAATAATCCCATTGTTGAATGCATTCCCGGCCTGGTTGTTTGCTGCCGACCACTGATCGCTAAGTGCTACCGAAATTCCCGCTAACCCTGAAGCCCTGCCCCCCATAGGCCTGTACTCCCCGGCTGCCAGCGCTTCCTGAGAGAAACCCAGAGTCCAGAACCCAAGGCAGATCAGGAACCTTTTCACAATCCATATCACTCTGATCTCATTCATCACGATATCACTCTATCCCGTTATCCCGTTCTTTTCTCCTTAATCCGCCATCGTTCAAAAAGTAATACGTCCAAAGGCAGGAGATTACCAAAAATCTCATCCGCATACCTGAATTTTAATTAATTTTCGGTTTTAAATGTTTAAAAACCACACTAGCTGTTTTTGAATGAGCATTATCCTTAGGAAAGCTGCTGAAAAGGACCTGCCCGCGGTTGTTGAGATCCTGAACCACGGGATTAAAACGAGGCATTCGGTGGGATACCATACGAGCCAGTCAGTGCCGGAAATGAAGGATTGGTATGATGAGCATATAACAACTGAAAGATATCCTGTAATAGTGGCGGAGGAAGAGGGAAAAGTGACAGGATGGATCAGCCTGAGTCCATACCGCAAGGGGAGGGAAGCATTCAACCGCACCGGGGAAATCAGCGCCTACATCCATGAAGATCACTTCAGGACAGGGATAGGACAGATGCTCCTCGACCATATGCTGCTTTTTGCCGGTGGTATGGGTTTCAGGATCCTTTTTGCGATTGTCCTTGACAGGAATGCTCCGAGTATTAAATTGCTTGAGAAAAATGGTTTTGAGCGCTGGGCATTTCTTCCTGAAGTAGCCGAAATTGACGGCATCCTCTTAAATCATTTATATTTCGGTAAAAGACTTTAAGAGAGTAGAATGGGAACAAAGGGAGGATCTCTGAAATTATCTGTAAACTCAATTCCGGGGGTGTTTGTTTCATTAAGGCCATGGAACAACTCTGATGTGCATTCCCTCATGAAGTACGCGAATAATAAAGCTATTGCCGATAATCTCCGCGACGCCTTTCCTTATCCTTATACTCAGAAAGATGCGCTGCGTTTTCTTGAAATGGCTGTGTCGAACGACCCACATATTTTAATTTTGGCGATTGACAGCAAGGGCGAAGCCATCGGTAGTGCAGGTGCGACCCTGAAACAGGATGTCTACAGGAAAAATATGGAGATCGGTTACTGGCTGGCCGAGCCATTCTGGGGCAGGGGGATCATGACGGAAGTGATCAGGACATTCTGTTCTCATCTTTGGCTCACATACGATATCCATCGCATTTATGCCGAGCCCTATGCAAACAACCCTGCTTCGCGTAGAGCCCTTGAAAAAGCAGGTTTCAGGTGCGAAGCGGTTTTCAAAGAGAACATTATTAAAAACGGGAGTTATCACGATAGCTGTATTTATTCGATGCTGAGGGAGGGGCTGACTCATGCCTGATGAGAGATATGTTGCCTTCCTCAGAGGGATTAATGTCGGGGGCAAAAAGGTGGTTTTAATGGAAGAACTTAACAGTATCTTCCTTAAAGCAGGATTTACCGGAGTGAAAACCCTGATCCAGAGCGGGAATGTGATTTTTAAAGTTCCGGCGGATGAGGTGGATGGGCTTAAACAAAGGGTGGAGGATATTTTATTAAAAGATCTTGGATTCAATATCGAAATTTTTCTTCTTCCTTTGACTGATATTCAAATGATGCTTGATGCCGACCCTTTTAGAGACAGGCGTAAAGATAAAAAGATCAAATGTTATATAAGCCTGCTCTCAGGGCAGCCCGGGAAAGGAATTAAACTGCCGCTGTTCTCAGATAAGAAAGATCTTGAACTGGTCAGGATTGACCGTAATATAATCTATGTTATAAGTCACGAAATTAATGGCAGTTTCGGATTTCCGAATAGTTTTATTGAAAAAATAACCGGATTTTCCGCCACAACAAGGAACTGGAATACTATTGAGAAGATGGTAAAAGTGTAAACCCGAAAGTAAATCCTAAAATACGATATATCATGGACCCGACAATCATTGATTTTCTAAATCTCCTGAAAGAAAACAATAATCGTGACTGGTTTCACGCGAATAAAAAGATGTATGATATTGCGAAGCTGGAAATGGAAGCATTTGTGGATAACCTGATCCCTCAGGTTGCAGCATTTGAGCCATCAGTGAAATATGTGACGGCTAAAGAGTGTATGTTCAGGATATTCAGGGATGTCCGCTTTTCGAAAGACAAATCCCCGTACAAAACCAATATGGGAGCCTGGATAACCAGGGGCGGGCGTAAAAGTCCTGGCCCGGGATATTACCTCCATATTCAACCCGGGGAATCCATGCTGGCAGGAGGCGTATATATGCCCGAACCTGATCAGCTTAAAAAAATCAGGCAGGAAATATATTACAATGCGGAGGAGTTTAAGGCCATACTTGGAAACAGGAACTCAAAAAAATATTTCGACAGCCTGTCCGACTGGGATAAGCAAAAGCTGGCCCCCAGGGATTTCCCAAAAGATTTTCCGGATATCGACCTGCTGAAATACAGACATTATACAGTGGCTTACATGCTCAGCGACAAGCAGGTTATCTCAAAGGATTTTTCAAAACTAGTGGTGAAAGTATTCGGGTTGATGAGACCCCTGAATGTTTTCCTGGAGAGGGCCTTGAATGGTTAGCTAATCGAACCTTCCGATGATGGTTTGTTTGCCTGTCACTTTCTGACCGAGTTTTACGTCAAGCTTGGTGTTTACAGGCAGAAGGAGGTCGACCCGGGAACCGAATTTGATGAACCCAAGCTCTTCACCCTGGCTGACAGGTTCACCAACCCTCGGGTAACATTTGATGCGCCTTGCCATGGCCCCGGCAATCTGGCGGATAAGGACTTTCTGCATTATCCCGGTTTCGATAACAGTTGTTGCCCTTTCATTTTCAAGCGAGGCTTTCGGATTAAACGCTACCATATGCTTGCCCGGATGGTAAAAATAATACTTGATCTCACCATCAACCGGAAACCAGTTCACATGAACATTCGTTGCCGACATGAAAATGGAAACCTGAATCCTCTCGTCTTTGAAATATTCAGGTTCAATGGTTCTTTCAATAACAACCACTTTACCGTCGGCAGGTGAAAGAATCAGGTTCTTACCTGTTTTGGTTTCCCTGCCGGGAGAACGGAAAAAACGCACTATCATCAGAAAGAACCACAGACCGAGAATATACAGGAGATAATGAACCCAGGTCTGGGCAGGGAAGATATGGTTTAAGCCGAGAAGAACTGCAACAACAAACAGAAATACGATAATAATTGTTTTGTATCCTTCGCGGTGTATCGTCATCCTTTGCTATATGTTTCTTAAAACAAAATACAAAAATACGAAAGGAGCTGAGATAAAAAAGGTATCAAAGCGATCCAGTATCCCGCCATGACCAGGAAGAATATTTCCTGAATCTTTGATTTTAAGGCTACGTTTAAACAAGGATTCAGCCAGGTCTCCGAAAGAACCAAAAATCACGACGAGAAACGACAGCATAAGCCAGTCCATCATAACGATATCCGGCACCAAAAGGCTGAAAACCAAGGCAGTAAATCCGGCAAGTATTGCCCCTGCAATAGTTCCTTCCCAGGTTTTCTTAGGAGATATTCTCTCGAATAATTTATGCTTTCCGAATGACTTTCCATAAAGATATGCAGCTGTATCGAAAAGCCATGTGAGAGTAAAATACCCCAGTAAAAATGCAGGGAAGCCCAGGAAACGGGCTGAATCGGGTGAATATAGCAGGTTAAGCAGGCTCAGTGGAAGGGATACGTATAAAACCCCCGCAGCTGTGATTGCAATATTTTCGAGAGGTTTTTGCTTCTTTCTGTATATTTCAATGATGAAAGAAAGAAAAAACATTGCCATGGCTGCATAAACCGGGAAGAAATACCATCGTGGAGACAGTATATCGAGGTTTGTTGCATTGACCAGGTATAAAACCAGGTATAGTATACTGGCGCAGACAGTTCCGTAGATCTTCTGGGGTTGGATCTCTTCTGAAGAGAACAGGGTGTAGAATTCCCATATCCCAAGTATTACTACAACAAGAAAAATGCCTGCAAATAACCAATTGCTGTACCATAACGAAAAAAGAAGCAGGAATACCATGCTTAGTCCAGTAATGGTACGGGCCCAAAAATTATTCATTAGTCGCGGCCCTTTCCATGATTTGTTTGCTGTTTAAAACTTCTTCACGCGGGACTAATACATCAATATCCCCAAAGGCAATATATGATGAATCCTGTTTATTTATTAATACGCACTGAATTCCTTCTTCTTCCAGCATGCCTTTAATAATTTCGGCTTTGTACAGCAGGTTAGTGCTGAAAACAACTTCCCAGTGGGAATCATGATCCTCAGGAACCCTGGGCATTTTGGTCGTCGATTAGAAATACATAAAGCTCTCTTGGCCCATGTGCACCCAGTACCAGCGTTTTTTCTATATCAGCCGTCCTGCTTGGGCCGGTAATCAAAGAAATCATTGAAGGATAATTGTGATTGTATTTTTTGCGTATTCCTGCAATTGCATGTTTCAGATCGGGTACCAGTTGGGAAGTATAAGCGAGAACCAGATGAGCATCAGGGTACACATTGATCTTCCTGCCCGGGCTTAAATGCGATGACACCATCACAGTTCCAAGCCTGGCAATAAGGTATTCGCAACGCGTGATGCCGATTTTTGAATCCAGGAACTCCTCCTGTTTATGTACATAAGGGATGCCTGCTTCTTTCAGGATTTTTTGGATGATAGGATCGAGGCAGAACAGCACCGACCAGTTTTTTTCAAGGATAAACTGTTTCAGCAGGGTCGAAAATTCATCTTCACTTTCGCAGTAAACAAACTTTCCGGAGACCTTCACAAGCTCCTGGGCAAAATTCACATCGAGAGGTTCGGTGATCACTTTGAAAACAGGAGATTCCTGGTCGATGATAGGGTAGGGGGGCTCTGTTTTTTCAATCAGGGCATCCCTTACTTTTTTAAGTATCTTTTCGCGAGAAGTGGATTCTTCCATCATTATTTCTGCTTAGGTTTTTTCTTCCTCTTCTGCGGATGTGGGAGCGGGATTGGCCGGCTCCAGTGAAATCTGAACATCATTAAGAGGCGTTTGAACAATCACATCTCCGGTCAGCGATACGGTTTTGTCGGACTTGGGGTCCTTCGAAGGAAGGAACCTCTCTTCTTCTTTCACGAACGGACGGGGTCCGAAGATATGCTCCAGGTCTTCCCTGAAGATGACTTCTTTTTCGAGAAGGAGATTGGCCAGGGCCGCAACTTTATCCTTGTTTTCGGTGATCAGCTGCTTGGCTTTGGCATAGGCCGAATCGATTATTTTTTTAACCTCGAAGTCGATGACTTCCGCGGTATGTTCACTGTAGGGTTTCTGGAATGCGAACTCATTCTGACCGCTGGAATCATAGAAGCTTATGTTGCCAATTGCTTCGTTCAGCCCGAAATAAACCACCATGGCATAAGTCTGCTTGGTTACTTTCTCCAGGTCGTTCAACGCGCCAGTCGAGATCTTGCCGAAGAATACATCCTCCGATACCCTTCCTCCGAGCGCTGCAGCGAGTTCGTCGAACATTTGCTCATAAGTGGTGATCTGCCTTTCCTCGGGCAGGTACCA
>JAPLDN010000267.1 GCA_026391755.1 Bacteroidota bacterium | reverse complement strand
GACAGGATGATTTTTTGGATTATACGGTTTCCCGTTCGGGTGGTATATGTGGTAAGGTACTTTCGTTGATTTTTCCTGACCCTTACCGACAGTTTGATTTATTATTATCACGGAGAACATGACAAAAATCATAACCACGATTTTGACACTTTTCAAAAGGCTTGCAGATGTTTCCATGGCTGTACTTTTTATGATTACAATGCCTGTCAGGGCAATTCATGAAATAAAAGTATGCCTGGTCAGTTGAATTTTGAAACGGATATCCGCAAGGTCGCCCGGCGGAAAGGCAGGAATTAATTAATAGGGATTAAGTTAAAAGGCCGGGATTGGAATTTTCCAAATTATTGCAACTTCTAACTCGTTTTTTGCAAAGAATGCAATTAATTATTCGGGTTTTTGCAGCACAGACATAAAAAAAGAAGTTGCCTTTTGGGCAGCCTGGCATGGTTTGGCGAAGCGATCAAGGAGGCGGTTGATGCTATAACTTTACTGCGAAAACTGCATTAAACGACATCATAAGATCATCGGTTTTACCAAAATACATGAGCCGGGCTTCTCCTCCAGCCAGGAACAGTTTACTGATAGGATAAAAGTATGATGCAGTGGCTTCAAAGTTGGCCATGGAAAACTGGTGGCTGGTGATTTCAGGTCCGATCCCGGTGATCTTGGTATATTGAAGAGCCAGTCCGGGTGCAATAGAAAGGTAAAAATTATCGACTATCCTCATCCTGATTACCAGGAACAAAGGAACCACGTTCATCCTCGATTTCATGGAATATTCGGCAGTAAGCGTAGAATCAACCCTGAATATCCTGTAAAAACCAGTTTCCAGTCCAAGGCTGAGCCGGTATTCGGGTTCCCACATAAACCGGAAAGAAGTCCCGATGAAATCTTTCTGCACATTGCGGGCAGGAACCAGGTCCATATTGGCAAAGTAATGGGACCAGCCGGCACCGAAGGCCAGGGTGAAGTGTGAAAGTCGTGAACCGTGATCCGTGAGCGGTGATCCGGGAATCGTATCTTTAACCTGCGATAAAAGTGTAACCGAAGTCATCAGGCAAAGCAGCGCAGTTATAACTATCTTTCTCATGTCTTAGTTCTCCCTCATATAATGATAATAGCCGACTATGAACGGGTAATTGGTGAGAATGCCGTCAAAATGGCCGTCGCTGATATATTGCTGTATCCAGTCCACATCGTCGAGGGTCCAGGTCCAGGCAATCCTGCCCTGGCTGTGCATCAGCGCCACCAGGTCGTTCTGGGTCCCTTCTGTCCAGCGGGGAGCCCATACATGTGAGTTCACAGTTTGCACGTCATCCGTAGTCAATTCACATAAAGAAGGAATATCTTTATACCCCGGCTGGTTCATGAAATCAGTAATAGCATCGGCGGATGGCAGACCGATGTAAATGTTCAACTCACGGCCTTTATCCCTGGCCCTTTGAAGCATCTCCTTCTGGATAGGTATAACCGCCGACATTGTAGGTACTTTTTCCTTCATATCGAGGTAGACATCGGTAAGAAGGGTGCTGTCAACAGTGAACAACAGGGCCTCCCTGAGGGTCGGCAAACGCTCACCATGGATGAGGCGGACCAGGTAAAACAGCTGGGCATAGGTAAAATCTTTGATCGGACCCGATAGCGGGCCTTTCTGCGTAAGGCGTATGTTCAGATCGGCATCATGGTACAGCACCGGGATACCGTCAGCGGTGAGCTGAACATCAATCTCGATCCCGGTGGAACCCAGGCCTTCAGTGAAATTGATCATTGCAATACTGTTTTCCGATACCGGCAGATGATCGGAGGTACGTCCACCGCTGCGGTGGGCCAGAATGGAAAAATGTTTATTCAGAACAGCGGGGCTGATGGGACGAAGGTAAGTGAATTGCAAGGGTTCATTTCCCACATTGCCTGATAAGCCGTAGCCTCCCCGGATGATGATCCCCTGGGATCTGCCGCTGGCATTTACGATATCGGCACCGCCTTCTTCCCGCCCGATATAAGCAGCAACCGCACCTGTATTATCATTGTAACAATACCTCCAGTAACCCTGGAGTATAACGACCGAATCGAGCTGCCCTGCTTCCAAAACGAAATAACGCCCGTTTGAACACATGATGGTCATTTTAAGCCTTGACCATTTGATCACCACCTGGTCTCCGAAAAGATCATTCCCCGAATTAACCGTATAGATCCCGTCCATCATCATACGGGAGGGATTTGATAAAGGATAGGTTTCATTCAGGATCGAATTGGGACCGACCGAGGGGACAGTGACCTCCTTTGACTTGTTGCAGCCTGCCATCAGCAAGGCAAGGCATAGCAAAGCGAAGAGATATTTTTTCATAACACCCATAGCAAATGAAGTTCAGGAATATGGTAATAGCGGTCGAAGGTTGGAAAGATCATCCAGGCCGGCCAGTAATACTTTAAATAATTGTCTTTGATCCCTATCACGAGGATCTTCTTTTTGAAGATGCGCTGCTCCATATAAATCCCGCCGGTCACGCCATCGAAGACATTGCTGGGTTTCACCATCAGGTTCTCCCCTGTCTTCATCTGCGCCCAACCGATGATCACGGCCTCAGCCTTGAAGGTAAAAGCCAGGGTTCTGGTTTTGAACCCCACCGAGAGATTGGGATAATGGATCAGCATCATCCCGGTATTACTGAAGCCCCCGATATTCATCATCCCGAGCACATACCCCAGGTCATACCCCAGATTGAATGAAAAATTATTACGGATGAAATTCCATCGCGGACCGAGAGTCACCTGGTTTGAGACAACCACGGTGTTCAGGGTCCCTTCAATTGAAAATCCGGCCGGGAGCCCGAAAGTAAGGTGCAGGTCCACCAGCGGAGCCTGCAGGGCATTTTCAACCCAGTCGAAGGGAAGCCTGGTAAAATAAAAGCCAAGACCGTACTGTACTTTATAAAGTCCGTAGTGGTGCGGAAAATAAATGCTTTCCTTCCCGATATCAACGGGAGGGGATTTTTCCTGTGCAAACAAAATGGCCTGGAATCCAAGGAGACAGGCAATCAGCAAACAACGGTAAAAAATTTTCATATACTGCGGATAAGATTGTAACAAAGCCAGGGGAGAGCGCTAGTCTCTCCAGTTTGAGATTTCATCGAGCCGGATGGATCCATTGGTAAGGATGGCCCTGTAAAAGGAACCTGCATCAGCTTCGGGAGTCCTCAGGATAAACATGATCCTGTCGGCGCCACTGATAAATGCCATGGCATCAAGGCGGTAGAACTCCCTGCCCAGCCTTTTTTTCAGATCGGCCAGGGCATCGGCATCCGTTAAAAGCTGTTTAATATCAGTCAGACCTGATCCGTATTTCATGTAAACATTATGATCCCATACTTCCCTGTAAGGTTTCTGGTCCCTGCCGTTGATATATTTTATCATTTCAACATTCTCAGGGGTAACAGCATCGGCCTGAATTGCATTCAGAGCAGCAATCAGGGTTTCATCAAGGTAGATCAGGTCCTGGGCTTTCTCGAAATACGCCGAGGCTTTGCCGTTTTGCTGCAGGTCCTTGAATACCTGGCTGGCAGGGATGAACCGGAGCTGACCGGAGCCTGCAGGCTTTGCAGTATTCTGGCCATAAAGCTGAATTGCCATCAGCCAGCAAAAAAAGAAAATATTAATGTTACGCATACGTCAGGGTATATTGCTGAAATGACATTTCTTTAATAGGTCTGTTTTACCTAGGCAAATTTAATAAAAAAGAACGTGCAGTCCCTTTCAATTCCACATCAGGTACCAGGCGGTCAAAGTCCTGCTGGCTGATCCATCCCTTGTTAAGCATTTTCGCTGAGACCAGGCGGTAGTAATCGGCCATGCCGGCTCTGAGATGGCCTGTCTCATCAAAATTATACCTGAACCATTTGGGGCGGGGAATGATGGAAGCCATGAAAATAGCTTCAGCAAGGCTGAGCTTTGAAGCGTCCTTATTAAAGTAAAAACGTGAGGCTTCATTGGCCCCGTAAATAAGCGGCCCCCATTCAATGATATTGAGATATACTTCATACATCCTGTCTTTGCTGCATAATTGCTGGTTCTCGATAAGCCAGACAATAAGCGCTTCTTCCAACTTCCTGGCCACTGTTTTATTCCGGCTCAGGAAAACGTTTTTTATCAATTGCATGCTGATGGTGCTTCCCCCGCGCACAAACCGGCCCTCTTTGATATCGGCAATAATTGCATCGCGGAAAGCTTCAGGAAGAAAGCCCCTGTGAAGGTAAAAACCCCCGTCTTCGGAAGTCATGACGGCATACTGAAGAAAGGGTGAGATCAGGGAGAGCTTCCTGAAATTGGGGTTTTCGGGGCCAACCCGGAAGGTACGAACGGGTTTATCCTCTTCGAATGCCGTATACAAAAAGGAACTGTCGAGCTTAAGCAGATCACCATGGCCATAAGAAAGGACCCTGAACTGCCGGCGTTTCAATTCCATATCAAATTTCAGTGAATCGGGCATTGACAGATCCACAAAGAAATCCAGGTAATATGAAAGCTCCCCCGAGGTTTCAAGTCCCCTCAGGGTGGTAAACAAGCCATAGGGTAAAGAAGAAAACAAATCCCGGGCGGGAAACGCCGGTTTATTAATCCTTAAAGTCAGCTGCCCGGGCGGCCCCGGACGGTATTTGAGGTAGGGATGAAAATCAAGGTCGTTGAAAGTAAGCAGGGTTGCCGAATCGAGTTCAATGGCGTCAGTTTCGAAATTAAGCAGGTAATCAAGTCCAAGTCTCTGCATGATTACTGTATCGGCCGCAATTTTTTCATGAAAGACCCGGAGTCCTTTGAAGACGATGCTACCTTCGATACCCGCCTCTTCATTCCTGAAACTTCCTGCCGCAACACTGAATCTCAGTGAATCAAAACAAAAACTTGCATTCCATTTAAACCCGATATACGGTAATGATACTTTCTTGTTGTCGGCGGATGACAAAACGGCTTCTATCAGGCGGTTCCGGCTGTCAAGCCGCCCTGATGCCTTCCACAAGGCCTCTGACGTATCTTCCCTGATCCTTATGATTGTTGAAAAGGCATGGTCCTCAACTAAAAACCGGTCAAGGCGAACAAGGACCTGGTGAGAACCTGTTGTACTCCTGATGTTAAGGTTGCTGATATCGGTTTCGCCCGGGATCTTGTCAAAGATCCAGCGGAAGATGCGCTTTGCCGTTTCAGAATAGTTTACTTTACTGTAACCTCCTGCCGAATCCCCGCTCAGGGATGGGGAAACTGAAATGTCCTTCGAAGGGGGTCGCTTTGACCGCAACAGGAAACTGTAGTTGGTGAGACTGTCTTTACGGTTCACCATCAAAAAAAGGTTACGGATTTCCACAGAAGCAATGTTCAGCCTGCCGGCGAGAAGTTTCCATGGACTGACCGAAACTGCAAGGGTATCTATCCTGAGAAGTGAATCCCCATCTGCAGGTTTGAGAGTCAGTCCTGTAAGAAAGATTGAAGAGAAACCCTCAAATTTCGCTTTGTCGATTTTCAAATCGGCATTATACCCTGTATTGAAGCGTTCTATTCTTGATCCTACAATCGCCCTGAGGACCGGGTTTCGCAGCACCAAACACAACAATACCACAATAAGCAGAACGGCTGTAAACCAGAGAGTGATTTTCCGGAGATTCAATAAATTCTTCGCCATAAAAAAATTGCCGGGGCTTTTTAAAAACCCCGGCTAAGTTAGTGATTGATACTGCCTGTCGCAAGCAGCCCGCTGTAAATTCAGTTTTGAAGCGCTATTTTGCTTTCTTAAAGGTGCCCTGGTCGGTTTCAATGGTATTGCCTCCCAGGTAATCGGTTTCGGTAAATTCTATCGTGTTCTTATCTTTGAACACCAGGTCTATTACTTCCTTAAAGGCTTTGCCGTCCCTCATGCTGTTATGCTCCATGTATAAATGGTCAGGGGTTTTCCAGGTACAATCGTGATCGTGACAAACACCCATGTTAACGACAGCATAGAAGTGGACCTTTTTCCCGTAAGGATCATAACCCATTAGATAGGAAGCACGCAATTTCCCCAATTTAGGGTCATCAACAGATTCGGTACCGTAAACACCTGTGCCATCAGCAACGGATGAATAATTCATTTGGGCTGTGAAAGTCATGGTTTGCTTCTTATCATCGGTCATTACAACCTTGGCCGTCCATTTGCCGACAAACTTCTGAAGCCATGCCTGTTCATTGGGAACTGCTGCTTTCTTTTCCTGTGCTGTGGCTGCCATGCCGCCCATGAACATGAACATGGCAAAGAGGGCTAACTGAATTTTTACTGATTTCATAGGATGTGTTTTAAATGTTTTTCGATTAATGGCAACAAATTTAGTTTTTAATCAGACTGTTTCCAAGTTTTAGTATAAATTTTTTATAATAAAACTGGATCATGCTGAAGTTCTCCGGTGGAAGGGTTAACCGGGGTTCAGTGTAGGCCTGGCTTACCGTGTTTCAGTACAGGCCAGGTTCCCCGGGCCTAAGAACAGGTCCGGCCTGTAAAAGCCTCAGAA
>JAPLDN010000355.1 GCA_026391755.1 Bacteroidota bacterium | reverse complement strand
ATTGGAAGATATTATAAAACAACCAATAATCTGCCGTGGGCGCTTAATATCCCGGTTAGCTTTGATTACCCATGGGAAAAAGTAAGCGTTCTAAGTGCATACAACTACTTTGCAACCTGGGCCGAATCGGGTGGTGTTTCTTATCCCGACTGGTATAAGGATCTCCCCGGGTACAGAAATTCAGCCAATATCTGGCATCCGTAAGACTTAACAGAAATTTTATTTAGCTTTTGGTTATAAGGCTGTCTCAAATAAACGAGGCAGCCTTTTTTTTCTTAATAGCCAGGTAGAGGAAGTTATATGTAGAGGATTTAACAGTTTCGATTAATATTGGAACACTTGCTTAATTAGTTGTCACACCTGCTTATTACCGCTTGATTCAACCCCTTGCATGGATGTATTTTTGCATGTAACCATGAGACCAAAAATTCAGAAAACAATGAAAAAGTCAATAAATAGAATGAAGGGATATATAGCAGGTTTAATTATCCTGATAACAATACCCGCGCTGATCACTTCCTGTAAAAAGGATTATTCGGGCACGCAACCACCCGCTGACAATACGAAGCATATGAAAGACCTTGTCGTCTCTTCTTCGTTCAGCTGGAATACCGATCATAATGTGACCTTTGACATCTATGCAAAGGATAACCAGAATGGTCCGATCAGCAAAGTCCGTTTCGATGTATTTACTAAACAACCCGCCGATGGGGGCGAACTGCTTTTCAGCGGCATTACTGGTGATGACGGGCTCTTCCATTTTGTCCGTCCTATCCCCGGTTCGCTTAAACAGGTGACCGTAACCACTAAATTCTTAGGCATCGGCCGTTACAAGACTCTGGATGTTTCAGGGGATAACGCAGTATGCATCTTTGGAGGTAAATTCCCCGACCCTGTCAGGACAAAAGCATCAATGGGTTTTACACCGGTACCCGGAATGCCCAGGGTTTATTATATGGGAACGTTTGACGGATCAGGTGTGCCAAACTATTTTGAACCGGCCAATGATGTAATTCCGGCCTCTCTTCTGTCGGATATCAATGCTTCGCTCCCCGAAGGTGTTTCAGTACCTGTGCATCATCCTGAATACCTCACTAATACAGCTCCTACGCAACTTGTTCTCCAGGAATTATGCGACGTTTATGTAACCTTTGTTTCCGAAGGCGCCGGATTCAGGAACTGTATCGGGTTCTATACCTTTAATACAGGCACACCCCCTGCCAATGCAAGCCAGATAGATTCCATTAAAATTGTTTTCCCGAATGCATCTTCATCGGGCAGTGGCGGAGGTTTGCATGCAGGTAATAAAGTCAAGATAGGCCGTTTCCCCGCTGGCAAGACCATAGGATGGGTTGTATTTTCGGATGGATGGAACGGTAGTAATGTTACTGCTGGAAGATGGACGGTATATTCAACAAACAGCCTGAACCCGGAATCCAGTGCCAGTGAACAACGTCATATTGTATTGTTACGCAATCCAAGTCTTCATAATATCCTATTTGGTGTTGAAGACTGGCGCAGGGATGACCATGGCTCATGCGACAACGATTTCAACGATGTGGTCCTGAACCTTGTATCTAACCCGGTCGAAGCCGTTGACCAGACAGATTATCCCCCGATGACACCTTCGAACCCCGATGCTGATGGAGACGGGGTACCTGATAATCTTGATGATTATCCTCATGACGCTTCGAAAGCCTTTAATAATTATTATCCCTCTGCAACAGGACTGGGAACCCTTGCATTTGAAGATCTCTGGCCGCAGAAAGGTGATTATGATATGAATGACCTGGTCGTTAATTACCGTTTTAACCAGATCACAAATTCAAGTAATAAAGTAGCAGAGATCACTGCAAAACTTATCCCGATTGCACAAGGCGCCGGTTTGCAGAACGGTTTTGCAATCCAGATCGGAACTGCTGCAGCAAATGTTATCAGTGTGAGTGGTTATGACCTTCGCCATTCCCTGTTTACAATGTCGGGCAACGGAACGGAGAGCGGACAAACCAAGGCTGTCGTCCCGGTATTTGATAATGCCTACGATCAGCTTCCTTACCCGGGATCAGGGATTGGAACAAACACAACCATTGGTGTTGCATATGTTACACCTCATGAACTTAACCTTGATATTGTAATGAAGTCGGGTGGCGTGTCCATACTCGAAACAGGAACACCTCCTTATAATCCTTTTATAGTGGTAAACCAGGTAAGAGGCCTTGAAGTGCATTTACCTGATAAAGCCCCGACGGATAAGGCCGATAACAACTATTTCGGAACTGCTGACGATAACAGTATCCCGTCCTCAGGCAGGTACTATAAATCATCGACCAACCTGCCATGGGCGATTAATATCGGCTCACAGTTTGCCTATCCTTCAGAAAAAAGCGAGATCACCGAGGCCTATTTGAAATTTGCAGGATGGGCCGAGTCTTCTGGCGCTCTGAATGCCGACTGGTACAGCAATACAGGCAGCGGGTACAGGAATAACGCCTTGATCTACACCCATTGAGATAAAACATTATGAAAAAAAGCCCGGCACCCCCGGGCTTTTTTTATTGGCTGGTTTACAGTTTATATATATTTTTACATTGATTTGAATATATCCATCTCAACACCTCATGAAAATAACCGTATTCCAGATCCTGAAACGGGGTACTTCTCAGGATTGAAAAAAAATATCACGATAAAGTCCGCTTTTTCAATTTCTGGTTCCAGGTCGAACGGCTCAGAAAAGAACAGGTAGCGGGGGCTTTTGCTGAACTTGGGGTATACCAGGGTGAAAGCGCCAGGGCTTTGCACCATATGGACCCTGAACGGAAGTTTTACCTCTTTGATACCTTCGAAGGGTTTAAGGACCAGGATCTTGCGATTGAGAAAGGGGAGGCTGCGAGCTATACAACCAGCAATTTTGCCGACACCCATATAGATAAGGTATTATCAACAATTGCCGGGAACCGGAATATTTCAGTTCAACCGGGGTACTTCCCCGGATCGGCTTTAAAGCTTGTCCAGGAGAGGTTTGCCCTTGTGAATATTGATGCCGACTTATATAATCCGACCAGGGCAGGACTTGAATTTTTTTATCCACGGCTGAGCCCCGGCGGGGTAATCCTTGTCCACGATTACAATTATCAATGGGAAGGTGTTTTACGAGCGGTTGATGATTTTTGCAAAACAATACCTGAATCCATGGTAATTATCCCGGACAGGGAAACTACGGTGATGATCATCAGGAGAAAATACTGATAGCTGATTATCAGCACAAACAGGGACTTTTTGGTTTTTTTTCATTCGGTTTGTAAAAAAAACATTAAATCTCTTGTTTGAAAGAAAATAAATTGTAATTTTGCACCCTCGAAAACCAGATTTGGTTTTTGAGGGGATACTAAGCCGAAATTAGTAAGGAAACCTGACAAAGCGAGACATCTATAGGTTTCAACAGCAGCCGGAACGCCGGTTGCAGTGAAAAAGTCTCTCTGAAAAGCAGCCCTCCTTTTATATTTCAAAGCCAATATCCTTCTTTACCAGGCGTCGGTTTTAGCGCCACAAAATGAAAAGAATTTAAACATTTCAATATGCCTACAATTTCGCAATTGGTTCGTAAAGGAAGACACAAATTGACGGACAAGAGTAAAGCTCCTGCCCTTGATTCATGTCCCCAGCGCCGCGGTGTTTGCGTGAGGGTTTACACAACCACTCCTAAAAAACCTAACTCAGCAATGCGTAAAGTTGCACGTGTTCGTCTGACCAACGGTAAGGAAGTGAACGCTTACATCCCGGGTGAAGGCCATAATCTCCAGGAACACTCTATCGTGATGATTCGCGGAGGCCGTGTTAAAGACCTTCCCGGTGTTCGTTACCATATTATCCGTGGGGCCCTCGATACGTCGGGTGTAGAAGGACGCAAGCAGCGCCGTTCAAAATATGGCGCCAAGAAGCCTAAAGAAAAGAAAGCATAATCACAGCTGTTATTTAAGCGCATATGAGAAAATCAAGACCAAAGAAAAGGCTCATCATTCCCGACCCCAGGTTCAGCGATACGCTGGTTACCAAGTTCGTGAATAACATGATGTTCAGCGGCAAAAAGAACCAGTCATACGACATCTTTTATGAAGCTATTGACATCGTGAGCGAAAAGACCAAGGAAGACGGGCTGGAGGTTTTTAAGAAAGCCCTGGCAAACGTTACTCCCTCTGTGGAGGTACGAAGCCGCCGTATCGGTGGTGCCACTTTCCAGATCCCTTCGGAGATCAGGCCTACCCGTAAGAGTTCAATCGGGATGAAATCACTGGTTGGATTTGCAAGGAAACGCCACGAGAAAAGCATGGCTCATAAACTTGCTTCCGAGATCATTGCTGCCTACAAAGAAGAAGGTGCCGCTTTCAAAAGGAAAGAAGACACTCACCGTATGGCAGAAGCCAACAAAGCTTTTTCACATTTCAGATTTTAACAATAAACCGGAACCCAGTACAATATATAAATTAATGCCCGGGCAACTCGAACATACACGCAACATTGGCATTATGGCTCATATCGACGCCGGTAAGACGACGACGACCGAGCGTATATTGTATTATACCGGCATCAATTATAAGATGGGCGAGGTGCACGACGGTACTGCCACCATGGACTGGATGGTCCAGGAGCAGGAACGCGGCATCACAATTACCTCGGCCGCTACCACGGTTTACTGGGATCTTATGGATCAGCAGTACCGTATCAATATCATCGACACCCCCGGCCATGTGGATTTCACAGTCGAAGTTGAGAGATCCCTCAGGGTACTCGACGGTGCTGTCGCCATTTTTTGTGCCGTAGGCGGTGTTGAACCTCAGTCGGAGACAGTCTGGAAACAGGCCGATAAATACCATGTCCCCCGGCTGAGTTATGTGAACAAAATGGACCGTACCGGGGCTGATTTCTTTAAGGTTGTTGAGCAGATCAGGGAAAAGCTTGGTGCAAAACCAATCCCCGTTCAGCTTCCGATAGGCGCTGAGGAGGATTTCAAAGGCCTTGTGGACCTTATCTCGGGAAAAGCATACTCATGGGATGAGACTTCGCTGGGCAAGGAATATTTTGAGATCCCCGTTCCTGAAGATATGAAGGAACTGGTTGCCGAATACCGCGGCAAACTTATTGAAGGCGCTGCAGAGGAAAGCGAGGAGTTGCTCCATAAATTCCTTGAGAATTCCGATACAATCACTACTGAAGACATCGTTGCCCAGATCCGGAAAGCTACAATCCAGAACAGGATCACTCCTGTTATCTGCGGAGCATCATTTAAGAATAAGGGTGTTCAGACCCTGATCGACAGTATTGTCAGGTTCCTGCCTTCTCCCTATGATATGCCTGCTATCAAAGGCATTAACCCTTTTACTGAAAAAGAAGAAGAACGCCATCCCGACCCGGAAGAACCGTTCTCGGCACTTGCTTTCAAGATCGCAACCGATCCTTTTGTTGGCAGGATTGCTTTTTTTCGTGTTTACTCGGGTGCACTCAATGCAGGCGAAGTGGTGTTGAATGCCAATACAGATAAAAAAGAAAGACTGCTGCGCATTATGCAGATGCATGCCAACAAGCAGATACCACTAAAGCGTATTGAAGCCGGGGATATAGGTGCTGCAGTCGGATTTAAAGAAATTCGTACGGGCGACACTCTTTGCGACCTCAAGCATCCTATCCAGCTCGAGACTATGAGCTTTCCCGAACCTGTCATTAATATGGCTATAGAGCCTAAAACACAGGATGACGTTGAGAAATTAGCTATCTGTCTTAAAAAGATGGCCGAGGAGGATCCTACTTTCCGTGTTAAGATTGATGAAGAGACCGGGCAGACAGTGATCAGTGGTATGGGTGAACTTCACCTCGATATCATTGCTGACAGGATGAGACGTGAGTTCAACATTGATGTGAACCGCGGAAACCCGCAGGTAGCCTATAAGGAAGCAGTGGTCAATGCGGTCATGCACCATGAAGTTTACAAGAAACAAACCGGGGGTAAAGGCCGTTTTGCCGACATTTCAATTGAAATATCACCTGCCGACAAGGGCGTGAAGGGACTTCAGTTCATCAATGATGTGAAAGGCGGAAGTATTCCTAAAGAATTTATCCCGTCTATTGAAAAAGGATTGAAATCGGGTATGTCAAACGGCCCTGTTATCGGGTTCCCGATGGAAAGTATTAAAGTGCGTTTGCTTGATGGGGCATTTCACAGTGTTGACTCCGATGCTTTATCGTTCCAGATAGCGGCCGGTATAGCATTCAGGGAAGCTACAAAAAAAGCCAAGGCTGTGATCATGGAACCGGTTATGCGCTTTGAGATCATCACCCCGAATGAAAGTATGGGTGAAGTTACCAGCGATTTGCATAAACGCCGCGGGCATGTCGAAAATATTGAATCACGCATTGGCAATGCAGTTATTCATGGCAGGGTACCCCTTGCAGAAATGTTCGGGTACGTCACTACGCTTAGAAGCATTACCAGCGGAAGGGCAACTTGCATGCTTGAATTTTTGCAATATTCGCCTGCTCCTCAGGAGGTTATGGATGAAGTATTATTTAAAATCAGAGGCTACGTGCCTGTATATTAATCATTTATATGAGCCAGAGAATTAGAAT
>JAPLDN010000276.1 GCA_026391755.1 Bacteroidota bacterium | reverse complement strand
CGGTTTTCCTTTAAGGATTGCCCGGCCTGTTTTGTCTTGCCAACGGCCAGTGATTTTGAAGAAGATGATAATTTGTACCCGGAATTCATCGGGTTCAAAGCTAAGTAAAAAGAGCTTAGACTAGATTAGAGGCTGATCTTTTTTACTTGCC
The DNA here is from genome assembly GCA_026391755.1 of Bacteroidota bacterium. Lineage (GTDB taxonomy): Bacteria > Bacteroidota > Bacteroidia > Bacteroidales > FEN-979 > CAIRDP01. The sequence continues at coordinate 19,040 of JAPLDN010000276.1, read as the reverse complement.
TTTTTGATCATGAAAAGTTCCCAAACAGCATAGAAATAATGGGCCCATACCCCTGCAAGCATGATGATCAGGGTAATGATCATCCATAATGGAGCAATAGGGGTCCAAAGTTCTCGCGAAGGTACTTCCGCCTTGTAATACTGCTTTGGAACCCCCCAGTTGATGCTGGAAGTCCCCTGAACAAATCCATACTTTTCGTTTTCCTCTATTTTAGCAATGATTTTAAGATTGCCCAATGTATCGCCCACAATATCCGGGGGAAATTCTAAACTTCCCTTTCCCTGATCATCAAGTGCAACTTCTCCTATTTTCAGAAGGCTGAACAGGCGGGGAACATACAGTATCACCGTTTCCTTCGGCAGGGCGACTTCCTGCCCCCTGGCGTCTTTGCGGGTACCAATGACGTTCAGATAACGGATGGAATCCTGTACATTGAACGTCAAACGCAGCTTGGCCGGCTCGGCACTGAAAGTTGCAGAAGTTGCAGTGTATTTTGGAGTACCGCCAAATTTGGCCGTATAGCTGATCATGCCGTCTTTTCCCGGATGCAGTTTATTGATCACGACATTGAGTGAAGCATTCCCATCCTGGTCGGCCACAGCGGTTCCCAGGAGAATGAGCTTATTATCCTGCGTGGAATAAAATTCAATCGTTGCACCCATCAGTCCGTAGGTGTCGCTTTCTCTCTTGACAAAAAGGTTTGCCGTAAGGCAAATTGAATCGTTCGAAGTACACAAATAAGAAAACGTAAGTCGGGACTCCTGTACAGCGCTGCTGTCGGCTTTTACCTGGGCCTGGACAAGTGAGGGAACGAAAAGTATCGTGATCACCGCCAGTATAAGATTTTTGTATAAATTTCTTTTCATGATTTCCTGGATGAAGGGATTTATACTAAAACGTCCTCCGGTTTGGCTTCCTGTGTATTGCCGGCAATACTGACAATTGGGATGAATTTGGAGGCCAGCGTAAAGAGAAGGCAGAAAAGCGCTATACCTGCAGCTGTAAGACTCCATTCAACCCAGGTTGACGAATAAATGCTCCATTCGGTTCTGCTATCCTGAATTGGAAGGTAAGGCGACTGAAGGGTCGGAACAACGATCAGATAACGGTTTAACCAGAGTGCAACAATAACAACCACTGCAGTAAGGGTGATATTCGGAATCGTACGGAATTTGGCAATACCGACAACAATTAACGGCAGCAATACTCCGATATAGTTTGAGATTATAAATGGCCAGTAGAATTCCTTAAAAAGCAGCTGGATAAGGAGTTCGTCGTTCTTCTCGGAGCCATACCATTTAGTCAGGTAATCACTGAATGTGAAATATCCGAAAAATGCGGCCAAAACCAGCATGATCAGTCCTACAGAGACAAAATGTTTTTTCGTTATATATTGTTCAAGATGGTATACTTTTCTGAAGAACCACATTGCAAGAATGAGCACCGCACTACCTGAGTAAACTGCCGCGATGACGAAATAGGGGCCAAAAATCGTACTGTGCCAGCCGGGTTGAAGGGTCACACTGAAAATCCATGCCAAAACAGAGTATACGATGATAGCAATAGCGATAACCATGGTTGCCATAATATCTGTTGCCCTTTCGAGTCGTTTCTTTTGTTCCTCTGTACCGGTATATCCGAGAGACATTATTTTATAAAGTTTTTTTCTCCATTTGGGAAGCTGAAGCTCTTCAAAGTCCCTCATGTTTGCAATGTCTCTTAAAATGGCCAGGTACAGAAAGATAAAACAGCCGAAGATATCTGTTGAAATAGCGATGACGTCCCAGGTGATCGGAGACTGGATCCTGCCATGAAGTACAAGATAATGGAGCTTGTCGAGCCTTCCGATACACAGAAGGATATAACCCGGACCTATCAGAAGGGATATGACAGTAATAAATTCGGCCATTCGTATAATGGGCTTTCTCCATGCGGTCTTGAAGAGATGCAGTGTGCCGGAAATAAGGGCGCCGGCATAGCTTACACCCATAAAAAAAATGAAATTTACAATGTAAATACCCCAAACAACATTGTCGCGCATCCCGGTCACAACATGGCCCTTGGTCACCTGCTGGATGAATGCATAAACACCTAATCCGATTACGGCAAGCAGGAAGGCTATCCATGCATATCCCTGGATGCCTGTTCTTTCAATCTGAGGAGCAAACTCCTTCAGCATGGTTTTTTCACTATTTTCCATGGCTAAAGCTTATGTTTTTTTGCGTAAGGTGTATTAAGATATCTGTTTTTCACACTCTCGTCGAGATCATTAAATCCGCGATCTACGGGGAACTGGCGCTCAACGGGCGGAAGATAATATACACAGGGTCTTGTTCCGAGAACCTCGAGGTAGCGGTATCCTGCACGGTCGCGGATCAATTCACTGAACTGAAAGGTTTCAGTACCATTTGTAACAGTATCTTCATCCACATCACCAAAATAAATAACCCCCATCGGACATGCCGAAACGCAGTAGGGCACTTTCCCGACACGGATCAGATCGGGGCAGAAATCACATTTGGAAACAGTGCCCTCCTTGCCCGGGCTGCTGGCTTCGGGTGAATAGGGTTCCTTGTCCTCGTCATATTCTGAATAATGTTTCCAGGCAAATACCCTCGTGGAATATGGGCATCCTGTCATACAGAATTTACATCCTATGCAGCGGTTATTATCAATTAGTACGATGCCGTCGCTGCGCTTGAATGTGGCACCTACGGGGCAAACGCTGACACATAATGGGTTGTCACAATGGAAACAGGGCTTAGGGAACCAGTAGGGTGAAGTTTTTTCGGAATCCTGTAAGAGGTAAACCTTCATAAACTCCTGGCTTTTCGGAAGATGATGGGCTCTCTGGCAGGCCTGAACACATTTTCTTGCATTTTTGCATTTTGCAAGGTCAATTACCATAACAAATTTCTTTCCGGGAATTCCCTGGTGGGATTCCTCAATAGAAACCCTGGGAAGTTTCAGCATAGCCTTGTCAACCTCCATGATCTCGCCATTGGTTGTCATGACTTTTACCTTTTCTCCGCTTCCGGGTGTTTCGGAATATGCCTGCAACAAACCTCCGCCTGCAGCAGCCACAGCTCCGGCCAGTAATCCTTTTTTCAGGAACTGTCGCCTGGAATTCTTTTTATTGTTCTGTTCTTCTTCCACGATCAATGAATATTATAAAGGGTTCAATGATATCCGTTAATAATACTTTTAAAATTACTGATTGCTGTTTTGCCGAAAGTGCAGAAATAAATATGAATACACATGAAAATAGAAACAATGAATCCGCAGAAAAGATGCAGCAGGTCGGTATAATCCAGTCCGCTGATCCCAATGAAGCTGTTCACTGTAATTTCAGGATATAATAATCCCAAACCCGAAAGAATCACCAAAGGAAGCACAATATACATAACAGCCACGTAGGAAAACTGTTGCAGCGGATTAAATTTAGACTCCATCGTTACAGGAAAAGGGGCCGCTTCCTTTTTGAAAACGCCAATCGTATAATGGTGAAACTGGGCTTTAAGACGGGAGAAGTAGCCACTGACTTCAATCACGTAATAGCCGCCGTTTTTTGTAAACAGGTTGCCGATAAAAAAGACAATGTAATTAAAGGATAAAAGCACTCCCGCGACGTTATGAACAGCAACGGCGGCCCTGAACTTGACTATTATAGTTGGATTCGAAAACTGAATGCTCAGGCCGGTTATAATCAAAGTAAGGCAGAACAAGGCATTCAGGATATGCCAGAACCTGATCCAGACCGGGTACAGGTATAATGGTTCATTATGATTTTCCATGGTCAGTGAGATTTTTGGATACGAATAACAGCATGAATCAGGATTACAAGTATAGTTAGTGCAAAAAGCGCAAGGCTGATGATATTGAGCGTATTGTTCTGGTCGGGGCCGATTGTTGAGGTTTCACTAAGGAACAAGCCCTTAAACCATCCCTTTGCCTTGATGTTTTCCCTTACCTGGTACTTGAACAGGGAAGCATAAAGGATTGAATTTTTTGCATGGCAGGATTCACATTTTTTTACAGCCAGGTTTTTCGGCACAATCTCATGGGCAACAATGAGCGTATCTTTATTTTGAGCATGGCACTCAATGCATCGGACATTGGTAAAATGTGAGGCCTGGTTGGGGAGCCATTCGTGCTTAACCAGGATATTCGGTTTCTCTTTGTTGGTAAGCAATTCGTATTTAGTGATATCACTATGACAGCTAAGGCAAATCAGGTTATCGTAAGTGATGGTTTCTTGAAGATTGTCATTAGTCCTTGCATTGATTTTATAGGTATGTGGATTATGGCACATCCAGCATGTAAAATCCTGGCTGTGTTTTTGAGAATGAACGCTGGCCATGAAATTTGAATCAATTTTTTCGAATTGAAATTTGGCATATTTTTCATCACCGCCATGGCAATCAATGCAATTGGCCTTGGATTCCATCCGGAGATTCCCGGAATGAGGGAAAGTAGCATATTCTTCCGAATGGCAATCGGTACATTTGAATCCTTTATGGTTAGAAACATAAAATTCATCGCGTTTAATAATAAGCTCAGAGTACATTCTTTTATTAACCATCTTTTTGGACTCGGCATTTTCGTAAGTGTACTTCGACTGGCCATGGCACTTCAGACATTGTTCATTTGTCTCTGAGTTTTTGAACTTTGTCATATCAATTTTTTCAGGAACTTCATGGTTATCTGCCTGTTTTGCGGTAGCAGCCGAGTCGGAGTGTTTTGCAAGGGCAAAAGCAACAGCAAAGCAAAGTAACAGGACAAGCACAACCCATGCAGGACGAACGTTTGCTCTGTATATCATAGCAGGGAATAGTTAAGTACTGGTGAAAATTCAGGGTATTAAAATAAATGGGTGTTTACTGATGATTACAGCAAACACCCATTATATTATGTAATTACATCGAAGATTATTTTTTCAGTGTACGCATGAAAGCAACCAAAGCCCAACGATCATTAGCTTCGGGAATTTTCTTTTCATAAGCAGGCATTTCATCACGGCCTTTGCTTGTCTCGAAAAACAAATCTCCATCGGACTGGCCCTGGAAAGCAGCAGCTGTGAAATCTCCCGGATTGGTTTTCAGTGAAGCGGCCTTGGGCCCGTCGCCGAGGCCTTTGCTGCCATGGCATGATTTGCAATGTTTTGCCCAAAGGTCTTTGCCATTGTTGATTGTACCTGCATCCTTAAGGTTTAAAGGACTTTTGGCAGATTTAGCTGCAGCAGGGATATCCCAGGGTTTTTTAGCCTGAGCATACGAATTTCCTGCGATGAAAAATACTGCAATCACCAGGGTGATCACGATAGTAAAAATTTTCTGTGTTGTTTTCATAATTGTATTTGTTTGTTAAAAGGTTTCAGATTAAGATTAGAAGCTCCACAAACGCGTGAGGTTAAAGCCAAACAGGATATAACCGTTCCAGAAGCTGCCTGTGTTATTCTTGGCTGTGACATACTGTGGAACAATGCCATTGGCACAAGACATAAAGATCTGAAAGGTATGGGTGCTGGTTGAGATCTCCCATCCAAGACTTACGTTTTGGTAAGGGGCAACTCCGCTTTTGATCGAAAGCCAATGGTTGGGATATTTCACTACAAAAGCCGGGTCGTAATTGACAACGATGGGTTGCTCGAAAGACAGGATAACAGATGATTGCGGGCTGACTTTCAGGCGGCCAAGTAATGAAAAGGAAGCAACGTCATTGGTTGGGGCGACGCCATTGGTAACCGTTGTGTCGACCTTGTTAAAATGTGAATAGGACAGGCCGATCTGCATGGAGAACATTTTGCAGAACCGGCGGGCAAACATGAATTCATGGTACCATGAAAACCTGTCGGAAAATTTGTAATCCATTCCGTACCCGGTATTGCTTGTTTTGGTATCAAGGCCAAGATCTCCATAATATGCTATAGTGAGAGGACAACCTCCTTTTCGCTGATGCAAAAAAGTATATTTCACCTGAAGGTCCTGGACCATGTAATTCTTAGTGGTCCCAATACCGATCATAAGATTTTTAATTGGGGTGAAATTAAGACCAAGGCGGATATTTGATGCACCCCATAAACCATAAATGTCCTTGATCCCGCTCTGAATATTTCCGAAACGGTGCTGGAGAATGAATTCAAGGGTTTTGGCGGGTGTAACGTTAACGGTTTGGTAATCCATGAAAATCCCGCTCTCAAACGGACTTTTTTCAAGGGGCTTTTTAGCAGGCTGGGCCGAAGCAGAATCCGCTGCTTCCTGTGAGAAAGCCACAACCAGACCCGAGAAAAATAACAATATGCTGAGGAAAACCTTTTTGATTGTCATAGTAAATGTTTTATTCATGTTAATACTTAATTGTTTAATGCACCCTGGTTGATCCAGTTTTTAATAAGCCCGGCTTGAGTTGCATCGCAGTATGAGGACATGGATCCGCTGGATACTTTCTGATACAATACACTTGAAGCAGCATTCCCGGCAACAACCAGGTTATTGCTCATCAGGCTTTCATAGGAACTTCCTGCAGCGAGGTTAGGAACAGGTCCCCCCGTTCTGTGGCATGTACAACCGCTGTTAAAAATCGGCTGAATTTCAGTTCCGTAAAGCACCGGGGTACTTGGGGAGGGAACGTCCGGATATATTTTGGCGTATTCACAGGCTACCAAAGTATAAAGTACCAGAACAACGGATAAAAGGTTAATTAACTTTTTCATTTTTCAATGTTTGTGGTTAATGATATGAATTTGGAAATATTTAACTTTTATGAAAAAAGGCTTCAGGATTGCTTATCCTGAAGCCTTTTTTGATACAGTATACAAGGACTACGGTAATGAGTTCATATAAGCGATACCTGCATTCAGCATATCCCTTGTATAAACATAATTGTGTACGCCCATACTGCGGTCAGCATCGACCATGCAATAGTTCCAGTATACTGAAAGCTGGATCTGGGTGAATTTCTTGGGTTTGGTTGCACTGATGGGTCCTTTGAGGACGTTATTGATGGTGTCAAGAACATTCTTCTGGGCCAGTTTAACCTTCAGGGTCTGATACAAACCTGCAATTTCAGTTTGCCTGCCGTTGAGGTCAAAGGTTGCTCCGATTGATGAATGGCAAGGCCTGCAAGCTGCAACGTTGTCACCGGTTTCGGCACTGCTCATGGTGAGGGTATGGCCGCCAACGGATTCGCCCTGTGCAGGACCCATATGGCAGTTACGGCAGGTTGCATTACCCTTGTGATTTGAGGTTCCACAAGCTGAAGAACCCATTTCAAAAGCGCCTTTACCGGCAAGCATCAGGAATTGTGGTCCATGGTGCGGTCCCCAGCGGGTGCTGGTTACTGCTAATGAGTCGGTGCCTTTAGGATTGGTGATCCAGGGGGTATTTTTTCTTGCCTGGTGGCATTTGCCGCAAAGGTTTGAAGTGCCATCGGTACCACCGGGAATTGTAACCGTAAGGTCGATGGAAGACGTTGAGTCAATATAAGGATGAACAGGCTCAACATTTCTCAAAGCCCAGTCGGCCGGGGTATAAGTGCTGTGAATTGTATGACAAGTGCGGCAGTTGATAGGAGCAGCATCATTATATGCCTGGGTTACACTGGAACCGGTCTGAAGTTTTTCAAGGAAACCTTCATGACTATGACAGCCGGAGCAGCCAGAACGTGCAGCTTCAATAATTGTGCTTGCGGAAGCATGCTTTGAAGCGTCATACTGGAATATTTTTACGATCACGGTATCCCCGAAATTATGGCAAAGGGTGCAGGTTGCGTTGGCGTCCTTGCCATTGGTTCCGTTGGCACCAGCAGGACCCTGGGGGCCTTCTTTGGTACAACCGATAAAGATAAGACCGGAAACCGCCATAACCATGATTCCCGATAGAACTAACATGAGTAATTTTTTCATATTCTTTCAGTTTTTGTTAATTAATAAATGCATTTATGTTAGCAGACAATGGTGCAATAATCTTGCACGACAAAAATATCGAACTTAATCTGTGATAAACTTAACAGACAGGTGAGATTTGTTTCTGAAAAAAATGATATGCCTCAACACTTCATTGATATATGTCAATGATTATATAGGTCGATATCATTTATGCTGTGAAATTTTTCTCAGCCGGTTTCGCTGATTTGTTTTAGTTGCTTGATATTTAGTATATCAAACAGATTGCCATCTACCGAAAGAATTCCTTCTTCCTTGAATTCCTTAAGAATCCTGATGGCACTTTCCTTTGACATCCCCGAAATATCAGCAAGGTCCTGGCGGGAGATTGTCATATTGAAAGGGTTCGCGCAGTATATTTTCTCGGAAAGGTAAAATAAGGCATCAGCAATGCGCCCGTGCATTTGTTTTTGTGTAAGGCTGATCACCTGTTCAAAATTAAACAATGTCTGGTTTGAAAGGCGCTTTATAAAGTCTTCCGCAAAATCTGCATTTGAACGGACCAGCTTCTTAAATATTATGGTATCTACAAGACAGGCAGTTGAATCTTCAACAGCAGAGGCTGAGTAATAATGTTTGTTGTCGATATACACCCCTGGTCCAAAGATATAATCCACAGGCTTAATCAAAGCAAGGATGAGGTTTTTTCCGTAGCCTTCAATATAGATCTTGGCCAGGCCTGACGTAACACAAATAAAATGAGACGAAGGAGTCCCCTGCTTGAACATGATTTCACCGGCTTTGTAAGCAACATGGAATCTGCCTTTATTTATAAGTTCAAGCTCCTCAGCAGTCAGGCTTTTAAAAATGGAGGATTTGCAGCTGCAGTCTGCACAGTTTGAAAAAAATACAGGTTTTCCGTTCATTCTTTCTCCATAAATTAAAACTGAACCCCGGATTTTACATTATAACCTTTAATAAGTAAAGGTAAAAACCAGTCAGTTCATTAAAAATCAATATGATGCATTATATTGATCTGACAAAAGTAGAAAAAGAATTGACAAAAAACAAAAATTCACATACTTTTTATCAATTGAATTATTGAGGAAAATCAATCGGGAAGATTATGGTTTGCCGAGATATACTCGGCGATCTGTACTGCATTGGTTGCCGCACCTTTCCTCAGATTGTCGGCAACCACCCATAGATTCAGGGAATTTGGCTGGCTTTCATCCCGCCTTATCCTGCCAACAAATACTTCATCTTTGCCTTTTGAAAAAAGTGGCATGGGATACAGGTTTTCGGAAGGATTATCCTGGACAATCACGCCTGGCATGCTACTAAGCAGGCTAAAAACATCCTCAAGAACAAAATCGGTTTCAAATTCAATATTAACTGCTTCGGAATGACCGCCAATCACAGGAACCCTTGCTATTGTGGCTGTAATCCTTATCGAATAGTCATTGAGGATCTTCCGGGTTTCTTTGACAAGCTTCTCCTCTTCCGTTGTATAACCGTTTGGCAGGAAATTACCCCCATGAGGAAACAGGTTAAGATCAATTGGATGCGGATAGGCCATGGGGCCTTTGATCCCCTGGCGTTCGTTTTCCAGCTGGCGCACTGCCCGTATACCTGTACCTGTTACCGACTGGTAGGTGGCTGCAACGATTCGTTTAATCCGGTATTTCCGGTGTAGCGGCGCCAAAACCATGACCAGCTGGATGGTCGAGCAATTTGGATTGGCAATAATCTTATGTGATTTTCTTAGAATGCCTGCGTTTATTTCAGGAACGATCAAAGGAATGTCCTCATCCATCCTCCATGCCGAAGAATTATCGATCACGGTGATGCCGGCTGCAGCGTACTTTGGCGCCCATTCTTTTGAAGCTCCCGCTCCGGCGCTGAAAATGGCAATTCCGGGTCTTAGCGCGATGACTTCATCATGACCGATCACCTGATACGGATTACCCGCGAATTCGATGACTGAGCCTATTGATTTTGAAGATGCCACGGGATAAAATTTCCCGGGCCTGATATTTTTTTCTTCGAGCACCCTGATGATCTCCCTCCCGACCAATCCGGTTGCACCTACTACTGCAAGTTCCATACCTGTAAAATTGTATCAAAGATAACGCAACAATTTCTTTCATTGTATATCACTTTCCGGTTTTTAACGGATTAATTGCAGATGATTAAAATTATTATTTAAACTACCGACAATGAAATTCATTCTGTGCTGCCTTATTCTATTTCCTATAGCTGTAACAGCTCAGGTAAGCGATGATTTTACCGATGGAAATTTCACTTCAAATCCTTCATGGACCGGCGATACTTCGGCTTTTACTGTAAATGCCGAGCATCAGCTGAAGCTTAACTCATCCGGATCCGACACATCCTGCCTTTCGACACAAAGCCTTTCACTTCAGGCAATGGAATGGTCTTTCTGGATAAAAATTTCTTTCAACACCTCCCTGAATAATTATACAAGGGTATATCTGGGTTCTGATTCGCCGGATCTGAAAGGACTTATCAATGCTGTGTATTTGCAGATTGGCGGATCGGGCGACAGCATTATGCTTTACAGGCAAAATGGGAACATGCATAGTCTGCTGTTCAGATTTCCCTTTCTCAGGACCAATAAATCTGTGAATGTGTTCAGGATAAAAGTCCGCAGGGATACTGTCGGGAACTGGGACCTGTTTGCCGACAGTACAGGGGGCAGGCAATTCAGCAGATATGGAAATTTCACCGACATTCAAATGGTTCCCTCGGCATGGTTTGGAGTTTTTTGCAGGTACACATCCAGTAATTCAACAAAAATTTGTTTCGATGATTTTTATGCCGGCAGAATACTTCTTGATACCGTTCCCCCGAAGATAATTTCATGTGGTTTTTCCGACAGTTTGACAATACGGATTAAATTCAATGAAGTTATAGATTCATCCTGTATAAAAAGGGATTTAAAATATTCGCTGAAAAACAATCCAGAAAAACTCATCAAAGCATATATTTTAAAGACTGATCCTGGAATATTATTTATCAGAATAAATCAGGATAATACAGATTTTTTTTGTGACAGTCTAAGAATACAGAATATCTCAGATTTAGCGAACAATTTCCTGACGGATACTTCGGTTTTAATCTGTTACTATATTCCGGGTCCCTGCCGGCCCGGTGACATGGTTATCAATGAAGTATTATTTCATCCTGACGTTTCAGGTTCAAAGTTCATCGAATTTTACAATTGCTCATCAAAAATTATAAGTTTGAACACATTATTGGTAGGTAATTCCGGAAGCGGGAACACATCTGTTCAGCCTGAGCGGCTATGCAGCGAGGAAAGATTTCTGGCCCCAAAGGATTTTTTTGTTGTTTCCGCAGATTCATCGAAGCTGTGTTCAAGGTACTATGTTCCTTATCCGGGCAAAGTTGCCGGTATGGAACATTTTCCTTCACTGAATTCCGACAGCGGCTATGTATTTCTTAAATCGGCTGAGGATTCAATGGTAATAGATGCAATGTCGTATAGTGAAAGTATGCATTTGTCATTTCTTACAAATACCATCGGGGTGTCCCTGGAACGACTGGATCCGCGGATTCCTTCAAACTGCAGGGCAAACTGGCAGTCCGCTTCCGAAACATCTGGTTTTGCAAGTCCCGGCTACGATAATTCACATTATGTCATTGATCCCGGAAACGGTTTAGACCTGCAGTTAAGCAGTTCCATTTTTTCCCCGGATAATGACGGGCTGGAAGATCTTTTATATATAAAAGTAAATAATGTTGAGGCAGGTACCTTGCTTACGCTGAGGATATTTGATATTAAGGGAAACCTGATTAAAATCATAGCCGGTTCATCGACGGTTTCTGAAAACTCCCTGTTTCTGTGGGATGGCACAGGTGAGAATAGCCTTATTGTAAACATGGGTTATTATATAGTTTTTGCTGAAAGTTTAGGTGTTTCCGGCAAGCATTCCAATGTAAAAAGGGCTGTCGTAGTAGCCTGGAAACTCTGATCCTTGTTACAGTCTTGTATAAGCGATCGTTGCAACAGAAATGCTCACAGAGGGGATAAGTGATAGTTTAGAGATGCACGATTCAAGTGTTGCACCAGTGGTTACCACGTCATCGACAAGAAGGATTGTCGAGCCTGCCAGTTTGCCGGGGTCTTCGAGATAAAAAATGTCATTCACGTTTTCCCAGCGTACAAAACGTGATTTATGTGTTTGGGTTTCTGTTTCATTTTTTCGTAGAAGGAATTGAACTGTATAGGGAATGCCCATGGAAGAAGAAAGGCCGATGGCAAATTGCTCGCTCTGATTGTATCCCCTTTTCTTGTATTTTTTTCTATGTAGCGGTACCGGTATAATAATTCCGGAAGAGGAAAAGGGAGGGCATTCCCTGAGTATTTTTCCGAATTCCTCACCCAGGAAAATCCCGATATCCTTTCGACCCCTGTATTTCAATGCATGTATCAGGCCCTGAACCTTACTGCCTTTATTAAAAAGAAGATATGAGGTTGCCGAAAGGATATCGACCCGGCCCTGGAAGATCCGGGTTACCGGGTTGTCGCTTTGAAGATGGAAATTAGTGCGAGGCAGGTGATAATGGCATGTATCGCATAGCACATGTTCATGTTTCCAGAGGGAATTGCCACAACTGCTGCATATCCTCGGAAAAATAAGGCCGATAAAATCATCTCCCCACATATTGCTTAATCCAGGGGCCGGCAAAAAGTGATACATAAAAGTTTATTAACATCTGGCCGGATTTTTCAAAAATTGGCGTAGGTTTGATCTGGTTTTCTCTTTAAACCAAAAAAAGCATGGATGGAACAAGACCGTCGGTGATTCTGGAAATTAAAGACCTGAAAGTCAGTTTTCGTCAGGGGAAAGAGAATACTATTGCTGTCGATGGCATTTCATTTGAGATGCTGCCATCCGAAACACTTGCAATTGTCGGAGAATCCGGATCAGGGAAATCGGTCACAGCATTATCGTTAATGAAACTTATTCCGGATCCACCTGGCAAAGTCGAAGCCGAAAGGATGATTTTTTTCTCAGAAGGAAATAGTGCAATAAACCTGCAAACAGCATCTGAAGCTGAAATGACGGGTATCAGGGGGAAGGAGATTGCAATTGTTTTCCAGGAGCCTATGACCTCCCTGAACCCTGTTTTCACATGTGGGGACCAGGTTTGCGAAGCAATCCGATCGCATTTTGATATTACCAGGACGAAAGCGGTGATGGCAACCCTCGAATTGTTCAGGGAAGTGAAGCTGCCCCAGCCCGATCGCATTTTCAGGTCTTATCCCCACCAGTTATCGGGAGGACAAAAACAAAGAATTATGATTGCAATGGCCGTTGCATGCAATCCTTCACTGCTTATTGCTGATGAACCCACAACAGCGCTGGATGTTACGGTCCAAAAGAAAATCCTTCTGCTTTTAAAAAAAATTCAGAGAACCCGCAAAATGGGGATTTTATTCATCACTCATGATCTGGCATTGGTTTCAGGTTTTGCCGACAGGGTTATGGTGATGTACAAAGGAAAAATTGTTGAACAGGGAAGTGTATCTCAGATATTCAGCAAACCAGAGCATCCGTATACACAGGGTTTGCTCGCCTGCCGTCCTCCGTTGAATGCCAGGTTGAGAAGGCTGCCTATGGTATCCGATTTTATTGAAGGAGGAGGGACAACTTCTGCTGAAGTTATTGGTGAGGAAGAGCGGTCGGAACGACTCGTTCAATTGTACAAACCGGAGCCAGTTCTCAAAGTCAGGGACCTGGTGAAACAATTTCCGGGCACGAGGGCGGTTGACAAGGTCAGCTTTAATGTTTTTCAAGGTGAAACCCTTGGTATTGTCGGGGAATCGGGAAGCGGAAAAACCACCCTGGCAAGAGTTGTCCTGGAACTGGTCCCACCCGACTCCGGGAAGATCCTTTTCCGCAACGAGGAAATAACCCTGATCACCAAAGAAAGACTGAAATCACTTCGCAAGCATCTGCAGATTATTTTTCAGGATCCCTACTCCTCGCTGAACCCAAGGCTTACAGCAGGTGCTGCCATCCTGGAACCAATGAAAGTACATCGCCTTCACGACAATGATAAATTGCGGAAAGCGAAAGTCGAAGAATTGCTTGGGAAAGTGGGTCTTTTGCCGGAACATTTTAACAGGTATCCTCATGAATTCTCGGGTGGTCAGCGACAGCGTATCTGCATTGCCAGGGCCCTGGCTGTGGAGCCCCAGCTTCTTATCTGTGATGAGTCGGTATCCGCTCTGGATGTCTCAGTGCAGGCCCAGGTGCTCAACCTGCTTAACGACCTGAAAAAGGAGCTCGGTTTAACCTACATTTTCATTTCACATGACCTTTCGGTTGTGAGGTATATGTCGGACAGGATCATTGTTATGAACAGCGGCAAGATCCTTGAGACAGGAGATGCCGACAGGATCTTTACGAACCCGCACAGCACTTATACAAGCTCTTTGATTGAAGCAATTCCGCATCCGGAGTTTCTTAAGTAGTTTATTTTTTTAATTTCAACAGCATGGGGAAAAAACCATCCAGGGGTAGTACAGCCAACAGCAGCAACATCATCAAACAGGTGATAGTTGTCTTTCAGCAGATTCCCTTCAGTAGTTTTAATTACAAACAGGTATCGGCCCGGCTTGGGCTTACTGACCGTGCCAGTAAGGACATGGTAAGACTTGTTGTTGAAAGGCTGTTCATGGGGAAAGAGCTTGTGGAATCTAAGCGAGGGAAATACCAGATTAATACCGAAAGCGACAGGTTTCAAAAAGGGATGAGCAGGGAAGTCACGGGAAGGGTCGATATGAAACAGACAGGCAAAGCTTATATCATACCTGAAGACGGCTCGGAGGATGTTTTTGTTGCTGCAGAAAATACGCATCATGCCCTTCACGGCGACACGGTGAGGGTAAGCTTGTTTCCCATGCGGAAAGGGCATAAAAGAGACGGGCAGGTCACAGAGATCATTAAGCGGCACAAAAGGCAATTTGTAGGGATTATCGAAGCAAGTAAGAATTTTGCCTTTCTTATTCCCGATAACCCATCTGTGCCGGTTGAGATCCTCATCCAGAAACCCGACCTTAAGGGTGCAAGAAACGGGGAGAAAGTAGTCGCTGTGATCACCGATTGGCCTGAACATGCCCAGAATCCATTTGGCAAGGTGATACAGATCCTCGGTAAACCCGGTGACAACAATGTGGAAATGCAGGCTATCCTGGCCGAATACGATTTCCCCCTTTCATTTTCCGCTAAAACCGAAGCTGAAGCTGAAAGGATTCCTGAAGAACTTCCGCAGGAAGAGATCAGGAAAAGAAAGGATTTCAGAAAAGTATTTACAATTACTATCGATCCCGAGGATGCAAAAGATTTTGACGATGCCGTTTCACTGAAAGAACTTTCAAACGGACATTGGGAAGTTGGCGTTCATATCGCGGATGTCTCGTATTATGTTCAGCGGGGATCTGAGATTGACAAGGAAGCTTTTGAGAGGGGGACTTCGGTTTACATGGTCCACCGAACCATACCCATGCTTCCGGAGAGGTTGTCGAACCAGCTTTGTTCGCTTCAACCGAACAAGGACAGGCTCTGCTTTTCAGCGGTTTTCGAATTTGACGAAAATGGAAAGATCTTCAATGAATGGTTTGGTAAAACTGTGATCCATTCATGCCGGAGATTCGCCTATGAAGAAGTGCAGGCAATCATTGAATCGGGAAAAGGAGAATATGCCAGTGAGATCGCAACTCTTAACGGCCTTGCATTAAAGCTCAGGGAAGAACGTTTTAAAAAGGGCTCTTTTAATTTTGAGACCCAGGAAGTCAGGTTCAGCCTGGACGACAAAGGACGTCCGCTAAGCATTTACATCAGGGAAATGAAAGATTCGAACAAGCTGATCGAAGATTTCATGCTACTGGCCAACAGGAAAGTTGCAGAATGGGTGGGAAAGCAAAAACCAAATATTCAACCGAAAACTTTTGTGTACAGGGTACATGACAAGCCAAATCCCGAAAAGCTTGAGATATTCACGCAGCTGGTTGAAAGGCTCGGCTTTTCACTAAAGCTGTCCTCGAAAAAATCAATGGCACATTCGTTTAATCAGCTGTTCCATGATATCAAGGGCACTGGTGCTGAAAACATGGTTGAAAGTGTTGCCATCAGAACCATGGCAAAGGCTTTTTATACAACAAAAAACATTGGGCATTACGGACTTGCATTTCCTTATTATACGCATTTCACTTCTCCGATACGACGTTATCCAGACCTCATCGTTCACAGGCTTTTCCAGGACTACCTTGACAATAAACCATCAGTCACTGCTGCAGAATATGAACTTCAGTGTGAGCATGCATCGGATATGGAAAAACGGGCAGCCGATGCAGAAAGGGCTTCGGTGAAATACAAACAGGCAGAATATATGCTTGATAAGATCGGGCAGGAATTTGACGCTTTGATTTCAGGAGTAAGCAAATGGGGGATCTTTGCCGAGATCATTGGAACCAAATGCGAAGGGATGATCAAGCTGAGGGACCTGGATGATGATTTTTACTACCTCGACGAGGAGAACTTCAGGGTGATAGGGCAGAGGCACGGTAATGTTTACAAACTTGGTGATCGCGTCAGGATCAGAGTGAAAAAGATAGACCTGTCAAAGAAACATATGGACTACATCATTCTTTGACATGGAACTTGTGTCTTCAAAAGACCTGGTCAAAGCCAGCACAACCCTGCAGATTTTCGGCAGGGAGAGACTGGCAAAAGTCCTGTTCCGCATTCTGAAGCTGGATCTGGTTAATAAACTATACAGCAGCAATATTCATCTTCCGTCCCACTTGTTTCCCGATAAAATACTCGAGGATATAAAGGTAACTTATACAGTGCCTGAAGGTGACAGTAATAACATTCCGCCAGAAGGCAGTTTCATTACTATATCGAACCATGCCTATGGAGGGATAGACGGGCTGATCCTGATTTCCCTGATTACGAAACAGAGACCCGATTACAAGGTTCTTGTGAACTTTTTACTTACGCAGATCACTCCATTGCAGCAATATTTCATCGGGGTGAACCCATTTGAAACCCACAAGGATGTTAAATCCAGTTTCGGGGGGCTCAAAGATGCGATTACTCACCTTTCAAGCGGTCGCCCGATGGGATTCTTTCCGGCAGGGGAGGTCAGCAGCTATAAGCTCAAACACAATGCAATAACCGACAGGGAATGGCAGCATTCTATGCTGAAATTCATTAAAAAGGCAGAGGTTCCGATAGTCCCTGTTTATTTTTCCGGTCATAACAGCATTCAATTCAACATTCTTGGGTTTATCCATCCGGTGCTCAGAACGGTCAAACTTCCGTCAGAAATATTCAATAAGGAAGGGAAAGAAATCGGGATCAGAATAGGAACACCCATTACTGTTGATGAGCAAAAGGAATTTAAAGACATTGCAGATTATGGCAGATTCCTTCGAATGAAAACCTATGTATTGGGTTTGACAGAAAAGAAGAATAAAAATAATTACCAGATCATTGTCCACTCCCCAGAACATTTGATTGAGCCGGTTCCGGATGAACTGATCATGAAAGAAATAGGGCAAATAGGCACCGAGCATCTGCTGTTCACCATAAAAGAAAATTTTGTTTTTTGTGTCCCGTCGGTCAGGATCCCTCATGTACTGAGGGAACTTGGAAGGAGAAGGGAAAAAACATACCGGGAGGTAGGCGAAGGCACAAATAAAAGTCTCGATACTGACAGGTATGACCCTTATTTTGAGCAGCTTTTTATCTGGGATCAAAGCGCAAAACAGCTCGTGGGGGGATACCGTGTTGGCAAAGGGAACCATATACTGACAAATTATGGGATGAAGGGCTTTTATATTACAAGCCTCTTCAGGATAAACCGGAAATTCGCACCCATACTTAATGTTTCCCTGGAACTTGGCCGTTCATTTATCATTAAGGAATACCAGAAAAAACCACTGTCCCTGTTTTTATTATGGAAGGGGATTCTTTACCTGCTGCTGAAAAATCCCAACTACCGCTACCTGCTCGGACCTGTAAGTATAAGTAATGAGTTCAGGTCTTTATCAAAAACACTCTGTGTCGAATTTCTGAAGGCGAACTACTTTAATTCCGAATTTGCCGAATATATAAAAGCCAGAAACCCTTTTATTGAAAAGCCTGACAGGATAATTGAAAAAGATCTTTTTCTCAGGTATACCGAGAAAGATGTGGGAAGGCTTGATTCTTTCATCAATGATTATGACCCGATGTATAAAACCCCGGTTCTATTGAAAAAATATCTCAGCGTTAATGCCGAAGTCCTGGGATTCAACGTCGACCCATTATTTAACAACTGTCTTGATGCATTGATGATACTCGATCTTTTTGAAGTGCCCTTAAATACGATTGAAGGATTGGCCAAGGAGTTCCACGACCAGTCTCTTCTTGAAAGATTCAGGAAATAGCTCAGGCAAGCTTGTTCTTTTCTATCAGGTCGAAGAAGTTTTTGCGGAATGTCTCGCTAACGGGAATATACTTATCAAAGATCTTGATCCGGTTTCTTTCAATGGATTCTATTTTGTCGAGGGCCACGAAAAAAGATTTATGGACCCTGCAGAACAAAGGTTCATGGAGAACTTCTTCCAGCTTTTTGGAATTCATGAGGGTCATAATCCTTCTTGTTTTTGTCACGATCCGCCAATAGTCACCCATGCCTTCCACGTATAAAACATCAGGACATTCTATCCTTTCCATGCGTGTTTCGGTTTTTACAAAGAAATACGACTGCACAGGACTTTTACTATCAGCCCGGGCTGTTTTTTCACGTATGTTGCTTTCCAATTGCATACGCTCATAAACCTTGTTAACTCCTTTTAAAAACCTTGCAAACGAGATAGGCTTCAGCATGTAATCAACCACATCCAGCTCAAATCCCTGGATAGCGTAATTCTCATAGGCTGTTGTGAAAATCACAAAAGGCGGATTCTGAAGGGAGTTCAGAAGTTGAATTCCCGAGAGTTCTTCCATCTGGATATCGAGAAAGATCAGGCTAACCTTACCCGAGCGGATGAATTCGATCGAATCCACTGCATTGTCGAAAGTTTTCAGAAGATTTAGAAAAGACACTTTGGAAC
>JAPLDN010000251.1 GCA_026391755.1 Bacteroidota bacterium | reverse complement strand
TCACCAGGGGGTTAGCCGCATTCATCACGGGTAATACAGCGTCTTTGGCACAGGCCAGGGACCAGGCGCCCTTGGCCTTTTCCTCAGGGCTTACCTCCTTGGAATACATTCCCAGGTCAACCATCTTTGACAAGGCATCGGCCATCCCTTTACCAGCTCCCCCTGCAGAGATATTGATTGTGACGTCCGGATGAAGTTTACGGAATTCCTCAGCCCATCGTATGGTAAGAGGGTATAATGCAAAGGCGCCCGAAATAGTGATCTTCCCTTTAAGAGAGTCTTTGGTCGCGGCAGAGTTATCCTTATGATTGCAGGAAACAAGCATGACTGAAAAACAGGCAAGCGCTAAAATTACAAGTAGTCGAGGTGAGTTTTTAAGATTCATGTCGATTGGAAATTTCCGCGAAATTATTTCAAAAGAAATCAAGCCTGAAGGAGAATCTTTAAAAGGTGAAATATTTCACTATAAAAGATGCTTTATTATTGCCTCTTCACGGATACCTTCAGCTTCCGCCTTATAATTTCTTACGATCCTGTGCCTTAAAACGGGTATTGCTACTGCTTTTACATCTTCAATATCGGGCGAATATTTACCTTTTAATACTGCATGGCATTTTGCACCGATGATCAGGTTCTGGGAAGCCCTGGGACCTGCCCCCCAGGTAAGGTATTCTTTTGCCCAGGCATCTGCGCCCGGTGTTCCGGGCCGGGTTTTTGATGCAAGGCTAACCGAGTAGTTATAAACGTTTTCAGGTACAGGAATCTTGCGGATGAGATTCTGGAAGAAAAGAATTTCGCCGGCATTCAGCAAAACTTCCGGTTTGGCAATTTTATCAGAGGTCGTCATTTTCATAATGCTGATCTCCTCCTCATGCGAAGGATAATCAAGCCATATGTTGAACATAAACCTGTCAAGCTGGGCTTCAGGCAATGGATAAGTACCTTCCTGTTCAATTGGGTTCTGGGTTGCAAGAACAAAAAAGGGTTCATCCAGGTGATATGTTTGTCCGGCGACAGTAACCGCTTTTTCCTGCATGGCTTCAAGCAGGGCCGACTGGGTTTTGGGAGGAGTGCGGTTAATTTCGTCGGCAAGTATGATATTGGCAAAAACCGGCCCTTTGATAAACCTGAAATGCCTCGATTCATCAAGAATTTCAGTTCCAATGATATCGGAAGGCATCAGGTCGGGTGTGAACTGAATCCTGCTAAAACTGAGGCCAAGAACGTTTGAGATCGTATGAACCATAAGGGTTTTAGCCAGGCCAGGTACCCCAACGAGAAGACAATGCCCCCGGCTGAAAACCGAAATAAGGAGGCCATCTATCACTTCTTTCTGGCCTTCAATAACTTTGGCAATTTCCTGTTTAAGAATGGCATATTTCTCTACCAGTGCATCAACAGCTTCAACATCTGATTTATATGGCAGTATATGAGTGTTTAATGTATCCATTTTCTTGTAAATTCGCAATTACTGTATTGCTCGGAGATCTTAATATATGTCCCTGGCAATTTCTGGCTAACCCACTGATTAATATTTTTTTCCTTTTTCTGGCTGAGTGCCATCTGCTGAATCCGGGCATAATCATTTTCCAGGTTAGCACGATGAGGGCTTGTCCTGTCTTTAAGGTAGTACATCCTGTATTCCTGCTTGCCCCTTTCGGTTTTCATAAGAACAGACGAACTGACTTCACCGACTTTCAGTTTATCGACAATGAAAAATACTTTCGGATCAAGCTGTGAGAGCTGGCCCGCTTCAAACCTCGTAGTCCCGGTTGCGTTATTGATAACCAGTCCCCCGTTATTTTTCGATGGGTCGTCGGAATATTTGATGACCGCCTCGTCAAATGTTAATTTTTTCGTGGTGATCATTATAACGACACTATCGAGAGTGGCTTTGGCCTTGTTCAGGTTTACCATTGAAACCTGGGGCTGCAAAAGGATATGCCTTACATTGATATATTCACCTCTTCTTTCGATAAGTTGTAAAATGTGGAACCCGTCTTCTGTTTCCACAATATCTGAGACATCGCCAGGGGTCTTAAGTCTGAAGGCGGCGGCCTCAAACTCGGGTCTCATATCCCCCCTTTTGAACATGCCCAGTTCTCCTCCCTGTTTTGCAGAGCCAGGATCCTCCGAATATAAAACTGCGAGGGTTGCAAACTCATCTCGTTTTGCAATTCTTTCCTTGAAGCCTTTGAGTTTATTGATCACGATCTGTTTCTCTTCCTGGCCGATCACAGGCTGTTTAATGATCAGGCCAATTTCAAATTCCGCGTTGATAAGGGGGATGCTGTCTTTATCGATCTTCTTGTAAAAGCTTTTTACTTCCAACGGGGTCGTGGTAATATCCTTTGTGATCTTAGCTTCTTCCTGTTCGGTGAGCATTTGCTCCTTGATGATGTCTTTAAGCTCGCTTTTAATTTCGAGGAGAGTTTTACCGTAATATTCCTCCAGCTTTTCAGGAGATCCTGCCTGGGAGATAAAATACCTCATACGCCTGTCCATTTCAGCTTCCACCTGTGCGTCGGTAACTTTAATACTGTCAACCTGGGCCTGGTGCAGCAGCAGTTTCATATAAAGCAGTTTGTCGAGTATCTGGCACTTCACTTTATCAGGGCTTCCTTTAATAATACCCTGTCCCCGTAACTGGAGGTACTGGCCTTCGATATCCGATTTAAGTACCATGTTCCCACCTACTACAGCAATAACTCCATCAATTACCGTGTCCTGGGATTGCTGGGCAAATACTTTTAACAGTGGGGATAAGCATATTAAAATAATCAGGACAAGGCTTCGGTTTAACTGCATGGTTGATATTCCTTTGAAAATTAAAATAATTCAAAATCGCTTTGTTTCATTGCATTCTGATAGATGTATTCATGCATCTTACCGAGGAGTTCCATTTTTCTTTTGTTCAGTATGATATCATGAATTTTTCGTTTCTCAAGTTCCAGTGGGGAATTACTGTCCCTGAGCTTGTATTCCCTGAAACGGATCAGATAGGTGAACATATTGTCATTCACCTCCACCTGCCTGTTTTTATTCAGGAACTCGGCCTGGTCGGCAGGCCTTAAAGGAACCTGGTTCATCAGGTCGGTAAAATAGATCCACTTCTGGTCATCGATGAAATAAGCAAAAGACTGTTGCTCACAAAGATCGGCAAGTTTGTTCCTGTCATCGGGTTTATCGGAAAGCAGCAGCATGCGCACCTTAGGAATAAATTTTGATTTCAGGTGAAGTTTTGCATATTGTATCCTAACGACATTATCCCTGACAAGGAATGTATTCGGGTTGATATTGTAATAATTGGTAATTTCCTCATCAGTAATCACGGTATCAAGTTTCTGGCGGATAAGCTGGTTTTCATATTCAAAGATGATGAGGGAGTTCTTGTAATTTTCAAGCTGTTTGGAAAAATCCAGCTGTGAACTCTGAAGATTTTTCTCAGCCTGGTGCAATATCAGGCGTTGCCTTACCCAGTTATCCACATAGGATTTTACCATCATTATACTGTCTTTGGCGGAGATGCCGGGAGGGACCACGCCTTTCAG
>JAPLDN010000116.1 GCA_026391755.1 Bacteroidota bacterium | reverse complement strand
ACCAGGGTCCCGATATGCGCGATAGAGAATTTCTTATCCATTTCGGCTGTATGGCTGTGATCGGTATCCTGGGGGTCATATCCGTTCGTGATCACCTCATAGTTGCGGTTCCGGAGTGTATTGCAGTCCCCGGCCATAGACCGGCTTATCACCGTAACCACATCCGCCCTGCTCAACACCTGTTGTTCAAGTTTCTTATGAAGTGCATCGGCCCGCTTTGTCAGCTTAAGGTCCTTGTAAAAATCAATATTCGTCCAGGGATCCCTGAAATCGGCCAGCCAGGGGAGCTTCAGGTGTTCCGACAGCTTCATGGCGATAAGGTGCATGCTATGGGGCGGACCGGTTGAGATCACAGCCTTAACAGGGTTTTGCCTGAGATAGGTGAGAAGAAATTTAACGGAAGGCTTAATCCAGAATTTCCTGGCGTCAGGGATAAAGAAATTACCCCTGATCCATACCGAGAAGTTTTCGAGCAGGGAATTCTTCTTTTTCTCGGAAAGAAAAGCAGCATTGATCTTGTCTTCCTTTTTCTGTCTTAAAAGTTTTTTATACGTATCGTATGGTTCCCAAATGGGGTGTTTGATTATTTCCAGGTTTGCAGGTACATCTTTAGCCAGGGAATTATCGGTTTCGGGGAACTCCGGGTTTTCGGGGGTGTAAATAACAGGTTCCCAGCCGAAGCGCCTGAGGTATTTGACAAATTTCAGCCAGCGTTGAACGCCGGCCCCGCCGCTGGGGGGCCAGTAATAGGTTATAATGAGGACGCGTTTCATGCCTTGGGGGCAAACAGGTCTTTTGCTGCGATCACAATTCCTCCAATGACAAGGAAGATAAGCACTATTGAAGAAATCATGCTCACTTTTTCCCCTATATAAAATGCCCTGGGTTCAAATTTGAACTCCACTGTATGTTCACCGGCCGGCAACACCATAGATCTTAATACATAGTTTGCCCGGAAATGGGGGGTGATTGTTCCGTCAACATAGGCATTCCATCCTTTCGGATAATATATTTCAGAAAATACGACCAGCCCGGCGTTCCTGGTCTTATACTTGTATTTCAGGTCGTTGGGCAGGTAATCGGTCAGTCTGATGTAGTCAAGTGTATCTTTCCAGGGATTCCATGACTTGATTTCCGGCCCGAATTTTTTATCTACAACAGCCGTTCTGGCAGGATCAAACCCGTTTAGCGCGGCGAGTTCCTGGTCGGCATTATCGACCAGTTTGTATTCACTTACAAACCAAGCATTTCCGAGCGCCTGGGAGTTCTGCTGGGCCACCGGCTGCTTATTCTGGTCGGGGACAATGACATAGCGGGTGTTAAGCATGTTTATGACCGCCATATTGTTCTTTTCAACATGGGTTTCAAACAACTCCTGGTAACGTCTGAGTTTTGCACCATGATATCCGCCAAGCGATTTATGGAAATAGGAAGTACTGGCGTCCATCAGCGGACTAACCGTAAGGTTGAGCACCCTGTAATCGGGATCCTTATCGGCAAGGATCATCTGATCGGCAGGTGAAGGGTCAAAGGGGGTTTCCACCCTTGATTTGGTAGTAAAACTTTCGTTGTTGAGGTACCTTTTTGCGACTGTGAACATATCGCCCAGCACAAATACGATGAGGCCTATATAGGCGTATTCCCTTTTAAGTTTTTTATTGATGACAAGCCAGAGAGTAGCAGCTGTCAGGGTGATGTAAATGAAGGAACGGAAAGCATCGGCCCTGCAAACTGCTTTACGGTCGTCGCGGATAGCCTGCATAAGCCAGTCGGGGAAGGATTTGGCAAGGGAAGAATCGTTGGGACCTGTAAAACTGAGGAACATGTCTGGAACCAGGGCAAATACAAGAGCCAGTCCGCCAGCTATCCCGAAGGCAATGTAAAGGGCCTTGTTGAGTTTGTCTGCGGATGACATCTGGTCGAATACCACCTTAATGGCCAGGAACCCCAGCAATGGCATGGTCAGTTCTGCAATGATAAGGATCATGGTGACCGCCCTGAATTTGTTGTAACCGGGGAAGTAGTTCAGGAAGAAGTCGGTGAGCCCCATGAAATTATGTCCCCATGAAAGTGTTATCGAAAGTATGGTTGCCGCAAGCAGCCACCACTTGAGGGGGCCTTTCACGATAATCAGCCCGAGGAAGAAAAGAAAGATGACGATTGCCCCTATATAAACAGGGGATGTCCAGGGCTGGTTGCCCCAGTACATCAGGCCCGACTGTGCGCTAAACTGCCTTATGTTATCATCGGGGATATTGTTTGTGCGGAGAACCTTGGCGATATTCGAGTTCATGCCAGGCGACTCATTTGAGGAGCCACCGTAAATATCGGGGATCAGCAGAGTCATGGTTTCGCCTACACCATAACTCCACTGGGTCGCATACGATTTGTCGAGACCTGAAGTGCGGTTGGATTTCTGGCTTGTGAGGTCCGATTTTCCCCTGATGGTATAATTCCCGTACTCATAAGTGGTCCAGAGCAGCGACAGGTTTGTCAGAACCGCAAAAGCAAGAGCTATGAGCAGAAGGGAGACAGATTTAAGATAAGGTACAAAGGTTTTGTTCCTGAAGGCATATAACAGTTCTACCAGCCCGAGTGTAATGGCTGTCAGGGCCAGGTAATAAGTGATCTGAAGGTGGTTCTGTTTCACTTCGAGGGAGAGGAAGACAGCGGTAAGGATAAATCCCCAGAGGTATTTCTTTCTCAGGGTAAGTATCATGCCGGCAAGGACAGGGGCAATATACCCTATGGCATGTGCCTGGGAGTTGTGCCCTGCTTCGATGATGATGAAAAAATACGAGGAGAAAGCATAGGCGATTGCCCCCGCCACCGAGAGCCAGGGATTAAGCCCGAGTACCAGCAGAAGTATGAAGAAACCTAAAAAATAGAGGAAAACCATATTTGCCGGGTGAGGCAGACCGAGGGTGAGGATGTTGTCGAGGAAGCCAAGCACATTGCCGTTGTAACGCGTTGAGATCTGGTATGCAGGCATACCTCCGAACATTGAATTCGTCCACAATGGTTCCTGGCCGGTTTTGTCCCTGAAATCGGTAATTTCCTTGGCTGCGCCCTTCCAGTGCATGATATCGCTCTGAAGGATCTGTTTCCCTTCGATAAGAGGGGAGAGGAATGACATTGTAATGACCAGGAAAATAACGAGGGCTGCCAGGTAGGGCCATGCCGTTTTAAAGTTCAGTTTTTTCATGCTTGGGTCTTAAACGAATTGGTTATCAAAAATAAAAAAAAGAAGATAATGTAAAATTATCTTCTTTTCATAACGTCAGAACCGGGT
Organism: Bacteroidota bacterium; assembly: GCA_026391755.1. GTDB lineage: Bacteria > Bacteroidota > Bacteroidia > Bacteroidales > FEN-979 > CAIRDP01. The sequence continues at coordinate 250 of JAPLDN010000116.1, read as the reverse complement.
TAACGGTATTTCCAAAACCGTGAAAATTATTTCTTGTCGTTTTGTTCGTCCGAAACGGTCAGTTTTTTTCTGCCTGTTGCTCTTCTGTTTGCAAGAACCCTGCGTCCGTTAGCTGTAGACATTCTTTCACGGAAACCATGTTTGTTCTTTCTTTTGCGTTGCGATGGTTGGAAGGTACGTTTCATAATTTCTTATTTTTAATATTAATGCCTAAAAATTGTAGTGCAAATATAGGGCAATTATTTGTTTT
>JAPLDN010000292.1 GCA_026391755.1 Bacteroidota bacterium | reverse complement strand
AAGATTTTCAAGCTTCTTAACAACGCCTGCCGATGATCCTGTCGGCAGGCGTTTTTTTTGTACCTTTAAACCCCAAATTCGAACTAATGAAAAGAGTGATCTCAATGCTGATTATCATCGGATTTATTGGTTTCGGGCCTGTTGAAGTTTCATTTGCCGGGATGGTGTCACCTCCAGGCGGGATTCAGAAGCCAAAACATCCTCCTAAGCCACATTATGTGCCTAAGCCAGAGAAGCCCCCAAAGCCCCAGGGCCCTGAAAAACCTAAACCTCCCCCCAAGCCCGAAAAGCCTAAGAAACCAAACTCAAAGAAACCCAAAGCTCCACCCAGGCCACCCTGGCCTTAATTTCGTTCTACCTTATGCGATTTTGCATATTTGTTTTCCTTTCCCTTGTTTTCTTTTCCGGACCTGTCTTCTCTCAATCCCCCGACTGGGACCAGCGTGTAGCTTTTGCAGAAAAAATAAAGCTGATCAAATTCTGGGCTATCATTGAAGGTGATTCAACCTATAACTGTTATGCCGAGGCTGTTTCAGCGATACAGGATATTCTGAACAAAAAAGGGTATGAAAGTGAGCGTTTGTATTATTTCCCGAAAGGCTCCCAGTCCCTGAAATCCTGGAAAACAACGCAGTTAAAATCCCTTTCTCCACATGAGGCTTTTCTCGAGATCAGGGTGAGTATCCGGGCCGACAGCGGCATTTGGTCCAACGCCAACACAGTCATGATACAGGATGCAAGTGGAAGGGTGTGGTCCCAGCAAAAACTGAAGGCCGGAGAAGTCAATATTGTTGAATATACTTCAACTGCTGAAGCCAATCTGTTTATTCGAAAGGACCTCACCGATTCAAATTCCATTGCCCTTTTCTATTCCAGAAAAACAAGTGTGCCCAACCCCGGCATTGGAAGCGCCTCGACCATCTCCCTTAAGGGGATTCCTTCCTCCCATGATCCTGTGGCCAGGAAAAAGCAGGTTTATCTGAATCAAGGGGTTACCGTTTTCGAGTTTGCTTTTTACGGCGGATATTGTGCAGGTGGGACCGTGGATATTACAGGGGGCAAGGCGGCTTTCAGCCCCGGACCCGACTATGGCATTGAATTTTCCCTCAATGCTTATAAGGGCCTTAACGTTGCTATAGGGTATAAACGGGAAGATACTTATGCTAAAATTACCGCTACAAGATATCCAAGGGAGGGTGAGCTGGGGCTCAGTAACAATTACATACTGATCAGCCTGATTTATAAGTTTTTTCATTTAAAAAGGCTTCAACCCTATGTCGGATTCGATTTCGGAAGTGTGAATATAGTAATGAAAGACAAGCTATTCAGGGATGTCTGGTACTTCGCGATCGGAGGCAGGGCAGGGCTGAACTTTTATGTCACGAAGATTTTAGGGTTTCGGGCTCAAACCCAGCTGCTTTACCAGGTTCATTCGAAGGATGCTCCATTCCTTTATAGCAATGATATCGCCACAATGAATTACTGTATCAATTCCAACTCAGTTCTTCCTCAGTTTGACGTTACAATCGGGCTCCTGATCAGGCTGGGAAAATAACACATCAAAAACGATGAAAAATGACGACTGAGAACGAAATCACATACTGATTTCGGGGATGTCGTCTTCGATGATGAGCCGGCCTTCGGTGGCAGCTTTGATCTGTTCCACGCTCACGCCTGGAGCCCGTTCGAGGAGCCTGAACCCATCGGGGGTGACATCGAGGACTGCCAGGTCAGTGACTATGAGTTTTACCACTCCTACTCCGGTAAGCGGCAGTGTGCATTTCTTCAGGAGTTTTGATTCGCCCTGCGGATTGGTATGCATCATGGCTACAATAATATTGCGGGCGGATGCCACGAGGTCCATCGCCCCTCCCATTCCCTTGACCAGTTTGCCCGGTATTTTCCAGCTTGCAATATCGCCGGTTTCAGAAACTTCAAAAGCCCCCAGCACGGTAAGGTCGACATGCCCGCCCCTGATCATTGCAAAGCTCATCGAAGAATCAAAAAATGCAGCACCCGGTAATGCGGTGATGGTTTGTTTCCCTGCATTGATAAGGTCTGGATCAACTTCATCTCTCGAGGGGAAGGGGCCAATACCAAGAAGCCCGTTTTCGGATTGTAATATGATCTGAACTCCCTTCGGGATATAATTCGCGACGAGAGTGGGGATGCCGATTCCCAGGTTCACGTAATACCCGTCGTGGAGTTCCAGGGCGATTCGTTTTGCTATTCCGGTTTTATCTAAAGCCATACTGATAAATATCGGTGATTATTGTTAATTGAGTGATGAGCCATGAGTGATGAGTGATGTTAGTCTCTGGTCGTCATAAATTCTATCCTTTTTTCATAATTGCTTCCCTTGAAGATCCTTTGAACAAATACCCCCGGGGTATGGATATGGTTGGGATCCAGGCTGCCGACCGGGACCAGTTCCTCCACTTCGGCAACAGTGATCCTGCCCGCCATGGCCATCGCCTGGTTGAAATTGTTGGCAACATTCCTGTATACCAGGTTTCCGCTTGTATCGCCTTTCCATGCTTTGACAATTGCGAAGTCGGCCCTGAGCCATTGCTCTTCGAGATACATCTTGCCTTCGAATTGCCTGACCGGTTTACCTTCAGCCACTTCAGTGCCGTAACCTGCAGGAACGTAAAAAGCCGGAATTCCGGCTCCCCCGGCCCGGCAACGCTCAGCCAGGGTTCCCTGGGGGATAAGCTCGACTTCAAGTTCTCCGCTTAAGAGTTGTCGCTCAAATTCCTTGTTCTCTCCCACATAGGAAGAGATCATTTTCCTGATCTGGTGTTTTCTGAGGAGCATGCCGAGACCAAAGCCATCGACCCCTGCGTTGTTCGAAATGCAGGTAAGGCCTGTAATGTCGGAAGCGGCAAGGGCAGCGATACAGTTTTCGGGTATGCCGCAGAGACCGAAACCACCCAGCATCAGGGTCATATTGCTTTCGATTCCGAGTATTGCTTCCTGAGCGTTTTGCACTACTTTGTTCATGTGATAAAGAATCTTTCACAAATTTATAATAATTCTAAATAAAACCAAAAAAAGGAGAAATAATATCCTTTTTCCAAGTCTGAGGATATAATCAATATTTGAACACTTTATGCCGGAGGAACCTGAAAAACTTGAACAGGAGCCTGTTGATATCCCAAGAGTTAAAAAATGTTAAAACCCCTTGACAAATGGCTCCGGCAGGATTACATTTGTACCAGAACTAATCTGATAAAAAGAAAAAAAGAAACAGGTTACAAAATGTAAGTTTTGTGCACATTAAGGGCAACCTTAATGCGGTTCAGAGAGCCCACGGCTCAATAAAAAGATCCGTTAAACGGATAAAAGCAAGAATGCTTGAACGCCCCCCAGCGGGGCGTTCGTATTTTCCTTACATCCTTACCTGAACTATCTGCCCGGTAGTACGGCTTTTCTCAGCGGCAAATCCCATGACATGGCTTTCGATGGACTGGTCAATAGTGGAAGTGAGGTATTTAGGATCCTGGTTTGAAACCGCAAGCACGAAATCCCGCATCAGGTTCCAGTCTCCTCCCCCATGCCCGCTGGTCTTTAGTTTGTCAACATCCTCGGCAGCAGGAACGAGTTTCACAGATTTTTTTGTCCTGAAATCGGTAAGCGTCAGTTCCTCCATATCGCCAACCATGTCTCCCATGGAACCCATAACCCGTGTGCGGCGGCCGCCATAAGAAGTGAAGGCTTCCATGGAGAAATTCGCAGTGATGTTGTCTTCAAACTGAATCGAAGTGATATAATGGTCAGGCTGGTCGTTATCCATACGATAAACACAACGGCCGTAATTGGTGGTGCGCAGGTATTCCATCACTGCATCCTGTTGCTTATCCTTATCGTCAGGAAGATCGAATACATAGGTCCAATCCCTCGAAGCAGCGTACACTTTTAAGGCAGAATAAGGGCAACTGGCTTCCACGGCGCAGCCATTCATGCAACGGTCGGTGCTTCCTGCCGGGGCATTTTCCTTCCTGAACCATTTCAGGTCGCCCATTGCCGCAATGCTTTTACATGGTTTTCCAATCATCCACCTGAGAATATCCAGGTCATGGCAGGACTTGGCGAGGATGATAGGGGTTGTTTCTTTTGAATTGTGCCAGTTGCCTCGTACATAGGAATGGGACATATGGATATGATAGATCGGCTCCATATGCTGAAAGCTCACTAATTCACCTATCGCACCTTCGGCAATCAGTTTTCTCATTTTTATAAAATACGGGGAATACCGCAGAACATGGCAGATCGCAACTATCCTCCCGGTCTTCTTTACCATGGAAAGGATGTCCCTGCATTCCTGCTCGCTCTGGGCCATAGGTTTTTCGAGCAGCACATCATAGCCCATTTCAAGAGCCTTCATACAAGGAACGTAATGAAGGTTATCGGGCATGGTAATGATGATGACATCGGCGAATTTCGGCCTCCTGAACACATCCTCCCAGGTCCTGAACCTGTTTTCTTCGGGGATCTGATGAATTTTGGTATACCTCTCATTCCTAATGGGGATAGGTTCGGCAACACCTATGATCTTGATCTGCTCCGGGAAATTCACAGCATATCCTCCGTACACATTACCCCTGTTGCCGGCTCCGCATGTGATAGCTGTAATTGGTCTTCCAAGCGGATTGTCTATAGGTTTGAATACCTCATCAAGCCCCAGTGAATATTCAAATTTATTGTCAGCGACCTGGGAAAATCCCTGTATGCCGATAGCAGCTCCCCCGATCGTCAGTCCGAGGGTTTTCAGCGCTTCGCGTCTTGTCAGCTTCTTTTTCATAGTTTTGTATTTTCCAGTTTACAAATATAACAGGATTTAAAATTTTGAATGATTATGAGTACACTTTTCAGTACTATAAAAATCAGGGGCACTCAATTGAAAAACCGCCTGGTTGTTTCCCCCATGTGCCAGTATTCAGGAAAAGACGGATTTGCCAATGACTGGCACCTGGTACACCTTGGCAGCCGGGCCGTTGGAGGAGCTGCAGCAGTTATTTCCGAAGCCACTGCGGTTTCCCCCGAAGGCCGGATTTCCATAGCCGACCTGGGCATCTGGCAGGACGGGCATGTTACTTTTCTGAAGAAAATAACCTCCTTTATCAGCAAACAGGGTTCTGTTCCCGGCATACAGCTGGCCCATGCAGGGCGTAAGGCAAGCTTTGATGCCCCATGGAAAGGGGAGCGTTTGCTGCCGCCTTCAGAAGGCGGATGGGAGACTGTCGCACCAGGTTCCGTCCCTTTTTCATCCGATACTGCAGTCCCTGCAGCCTTAAGCATTGAAGGCATAGCCAAGGTGCGACAGGATTTTATTGCAGCAGCTAAAAGGGCGGTTGAAGCGGGATTCCGAATCATTGAAATCCATGCGGCACACGGCTACCTGTTGCATGAATTCCTCTCTCCTTTATGCAATAAGCGGAACGATGATTACGGGGGTTCATTTGAAAACCGCATCCGCCTTCTGCTTGAGATCGTCGATGGGATCAGGGCTGAAATCCCTTCTGAATATTTATTATTTGTAAGGATCTCATCTACAGATTGGGCGGATTGCGGATGTACCATCGCCGACTCGGTGGCCCTGGTGCGTATACTCAAAGAAGCAGGGGTTGACCTG
>JAPLDN010000333.1 GCA_026391755.1 Bacteroidota bacterium | reverse complement strand
CGCTCAATAATAGAGATTTGCTCAGTAAAATTTTTCAGTTGCCTGATATTTCCGGGCCAGCGGTAAGCTGTTAAAATTTTCTGGGAATCTTCATCCATCTGAATAGCAGGCATCCGGTATTTCTCCGCTGCATCGGCTGCGAATTTCCTGAAAAGAAGGTAAATGTCCTCTTGCCTGTCCCTGAGCGCAGGTACAAAAATAGGTACAGTATTCAAGCGGTAGTACAGATCCTGCCTGAACTTTCCTCCCGCTACCGCATCGGGTATATTTACATTTGTTGCGGCAACAACCCGGGCATTTGTTTTCAGCACCTTTGATGAACCCACACGTATAAACTCTCCGCTCTCAAGCACACGCAACAACCTTACCTGGGTACCGAGGGGTAGTTCTGCAACCTCATCAAGAAAGATAGTGCCTCCGTTGACTACCTCGAAGTAACCTTTACGGGCCTCATGCGCTCCGGTAAATGAGCCTTTTTCATGCCCGAAAAGCTCTGAATCTATTGTCCCTTCAGGAATAGCTCCGCAATTTACCGCGATATAAGAGCCGTGCTTGCGGGCACTGAGCTGATGAATGATCTTGGGGAAAAATTCCTTTCCTGTCCCGCTTTCACCGGAGATCAGTACGGTAATATCAGTGGCCGCCACCTGCCGGGCGATATCAATGGCCCTGTCAAGCAACGGAGAATTTCCGATGATGCCAAACCGCTGCTTGATCATATGAACATCCATAGCTCTATTCTATTTTCTTACTTCTCTTTTCAGCCTTGCCAGATGTCCTCTTCCCAGGGCCTTGACTTCACATCCAAGTTCGAAATAGCGGCGTATCCTGACATCGTCAAGGATCCCAAAAGCATCCACGACAGCAATAGGCCCTCCGGCCCATTTCACAATATCATCAGGGCTGAGGCTTAGGTAATGAGTATGCGGAACAGCAAGAATTATTGCATCTACCCCTTTCAGCGATTTTTTTATATCCTTGGAAACAACTGCATTTTTAAGACCTTCCTGGTTACGGAAGAACCGTTTCCACGAACTTCCCGGTGAAGGATACGAATCCTGATCTTCCAATTCATACCAATGGTCAACATAAGGATCGTGCACTTTAATTTCAGCACCCATTTCGGCAAGCTTGCGCACAACCATCTCACTTCCGCTGTAACGTGTGTCGCCAACATCCTGGCGGTAGGAAGCTCCGCATAAAAGCACCTGGGATCCTGCAATGTAACGTCCCATGTTTCTAAGAGCGTCGCGGGTCAGTTCAGCCACATGTAAGGCACGGGTATCATTGATATCAATAGCCGTCGGAGTGATCTTGAATAATTTATCGCCGTCTTCAAATCCCAGGATGTGTTTGTAAGCCCAGTATCCCAGGCCTCCATCCTTTGGTAAACAGTAACCCCCGATTCCCGGACCAGGGAATATAATATTGCTGTGTGTAGGCCTCATTTTAATTGCTTTGATAACCTTTATCAGGTCAACGCCGTTTCGCTCGGCAAAAAGGCTCCATTCATGCAGGTAAGCAAGTATTGCGGCACGGTATGAATTCTCAACGATCTTCGTTGTTTCTGATTCAATAGGGCGATCCATAACGGTCAAGGGAAAATCCTTGGTATTCAGGACCTCGTGAAGGAATTTCTCAACCCGCTTACGGGCTACATCTTCACAGCCTGAACAAACCCTCCAGAAATCCCTAATGGATGCAACATAATCCTTACCTGGCATAACCCGTTCAAAACTGTGCGCCAGCAAAGGGGTGTCTTTCATCCCTCGTTTCTGAAACTCCTTCTTGAGAATGGGCCATGCTACGAATTCGGTTGTCCCCGGAGCAACAGTGGTTTCGATCAGAACCAGACATTTTGGCCCGATCTTCTCTCCAATGGTCCGCATCGTATCTTCAAGGGCAGCCATATCGGCTTCGCCGGACTTCATGTTCCCAAGCTCTTTCTTGGAAAAATCACACTGAACGTCAACAACAACACAATCGGCAAACTTCAGGCAATCACTGTTGTACGTGGCAACGAGGGTCTTCTTCTTCAGAACACAGCGGTCGATGAGCTCATCCACTTCGGGATCTTCTGCCTTTACAGGCGACAACCCCCTGTTCATCATATCTATTTTCCAGTAACTCCTTGGACTCGGGCGCTGACATCCGATAACAAATTTGCTGTTGTTGCTTTTCTTGTCGGTCGTATCAGCCACTATTGCAGCCATGACTGCGCCAACAAAACCAAGTCCCATAACAACTACTATTTCTTTTTTTTCTTTCCTGGCTTTTAAAACCAGTTTTTCAATTCGCTGAAGTTCCTTTCCGTAGTCTTTTTCAAGAGGAAGCGGATACCTTTCCCCGTCAGGGCTGACTGAGTAAACAACTTTTTCCTGTGTTCCCATAGAGATTGTTATTAGTAATTATTTGACAGGCTTATCTCACCTGTGCTTTTAGTTTCTGACTGAATGCACTGATCAAAATATCCATGCATTTATCTATCTCTTTATCTGTGAGAGTCTTTTCCTCATCCTGAAGAATGAAACTCAGGG
>JAPLDN010000326.1 GCA_026391755.1 Bacteroidota bacterium | reverse complement strand
ATAAACAGCATCAGCATCAGCAGTGATCATGGGATAATCCTTACCGGTAATTTTTTTAAGTTCGGCAAGAAGTCCGTGAGTTGTAGGAAAGATGATAAGAATAGCGCCCATCTCGGTTCCCATCGAGGAAATGGTGATTCTTTCGTCCAGTGTGAATTTCTCTGTTTCTGCTCCGTAGATCTCAACAGAATTGCCAAGAAGCTGGTTCGCCCCGAATATACTGAGAAGGTTAAGTACTATGTCTTTAGCTGATACATTCGCTGGTCTAAGACCGTTAAGGTTGATCTTCACAGAAGCCGGCACCTTGAACCAGACTGCTCCCTTCGACCATGCGGCTGCGATATCCTGGTCGCCCATTCCCTGTCCGAAGGAAGCAATGGCGCCCATGATATTTGCATGCGAATCGGTTGAAACAAAGGTGCTTCCCGGCCAGGCCAGTCCGCCATCAATTGCCAGGTGTGTCCCCACTCCTGAATCCACGTCATATATGCGGATTCCTTTTTCACGGGCATATTGCCTGCAATAATGCTGGTTCTGGGCATATTTCTGGTCCGATCCACCAGGGTTGCAGTCAAACGTGAAAATCGTTTTTGCAGGATCGGCAACATTCAGCCCATTATCGAGGAGGTTTTTTACCACGTTTGCTCCGCCAAAATCACGGGCAGCGCGGGTATCAATGAAAACATCGACTATATCACCCGGCTTCACCGGCTTTCCGCCTGAATGAGCGCTTATAATTTTTTCGATTATAGTCATAAAGAATAATTCATTCGTAATACGTATATTTTATCTCATTTAAGTCTTTCCCTGAACGGTTCAAACGTCATAAAATCGGCATGATGCACTATATAGGCTTCAACCGTACGTTTCACCATATCCCCTTCTCCCGCATGGGTTGCAACGATGTGGCAAACAGAGGCAGGAACACCGCATTGTTCGGCCAGTGAAACACCGCTGAAAGGATGGCGGAGATACTTACCATACATTCCCTGGACCGATTTCCCATCCTTCATCTCGTATTCAAGAAGCTTGCCAACGTCGGCCAGGATGGCCCCGGCAATCAGAACATCCATATTCACAGGAAGATCTTCCCTGAAAAATTCGTTCATTTTATTTCCGGCATCCCGGGCAACATGGACTACGCAGCGTTTGTGCGCCATGAATGAAACCTTGAGGTCGGGCCCTGCAAGCAGGGTAAACGGGATCTTATTCAGATCATCGGGAGTGAGCACGCTTTTCTCAAGTGCGAGTTCCCAGGTTGCGGCCGTTTTTTCACGCAGATCTTTATCGTTGATCCACATGAGTTCGGGCCAGAGGGCTAATACTTTATCGGTCATAAAATGGAAATTAGGTGCCGGGCACTAGGCACTAGGCACTGGATAATTGATTTTCAACCCAGAACCCAGTACCTAGAACCCAGTACCGGATTTATTACTTCAATTTAGCGATTATCGCGTCGGCCATCTGGCTTGTCGATGCTGCTCCCTTGCTGAAAACATCTGGTCTCCCGGGGAGTTTCATCATATCGTAGGTCATCACCTTTCCTTCTTCCACTACGTCTGCAATGGCTTTGGAGATCTTGGTGGCGATGGCGTTTTCACCGATATGCTCGAGCATCATGCAGGCGCTCATGATCATGGCGATGGGATTAACGATAGAAGGATTGAATTCGGCATATTTGGGGGCGGAACCATGGGTGGGTTCAAACACTGCGATCTCGGGGCCGATATTTGCGCTGCAGGCAAAGCCCAGTCCGCCGATCAGCCCTGCAAAACCGTCTGAAATGATGTCGCCGAACATATTTGTTGCTACGAGCACGTGGTATGTTTCAGGATTCTTGGTCAGCCACATCATCTGGGCGTCGATATTGGTATCCTGCACCTTGATGCCGGGGTATTCGGTTTTGGACATTTCCTGTGCAATCTTCAGTACCATGCCCGAGGTTTCACGGATCACGTTAGGTTTTTCACAAACTGTCACGGTCTCAAAACCTCTGGACTTGGCATATTCGAAAGCGGCTTTTACAATACGCGTGGTATATTTCTTTGTCAGGATACGGGTGGATACAGCCAACTCAGGCCTGGGACACCATCCAAAATTTTCCTTGAATTTTTTATGGGTCATCAGGGCATCATACACCTGGTCGGGAGGATTTGTCCATTCCACTCCACCATAAAGGCCTTCGGTATTCTGCCTGAAGATCATAGTGTCAACGACAGGTTCCTCGATAACGCCTCCGAATCCGCGGCGTATGAAATTCAGGGGGTTGCCTTTAAAGGTTTTGCAGGGACGCATGCAGATATCGAGATCATATTTCTGGCGCATGCTCACGATTGGGCTGTAATAAACATAGCCTTTTCCTTTCAAATCAGGTGATATTTCGGCTTCAGCTTTGTCCTTTGGCTTAGAGGTAATAGCGCCGAACAATCCGATCTTGTGCTTTTCGAGGAGCTTCTGGGTACGTTCAGGAAAGGGGTCACCTTCCTTGCACCAGAATTCCCATCCGATATCACCATGAACATATTCAGCTTCAAAACTGGCAGCATCCAAAACGCGGATGGCCTCATCCAGGACTACTTTACCTATGCCGTCACCGGGCATGGCTACGATTGTTCTTTTTGCCATAAGAGTTTGATTTGTTTTTTATTAGAGTATGTGAATCGATTCACAAAAGTACAAATTTTTCATATTTAAATTAAGGCGGATGATACTTTCCCGAAATTGCCTGATTCCGAGCTATTTGAAAATGCTTCGGATATTCACCCTCATTCGTTGAGTGACAATATTAATATTTTGAGGTACTGGACAGTTCAGGTACATGGCCGGGGTAAAAATCAGGTAAGTATATGTATCGAATTATTTAAGCTGGAACTCTTTCAGCAGGTTCTCAAAGGTTTCTTTATGACTGTAAGTCTTGAGAATTTGATTCGCTTCGGAATAATCCTTGACATGGGGATCGTCAATATAACTGTATATTTTCCATTCGCCGTTATGATATTCAAGGGATGAAAGATTCTCAACCCAGTCCCCGGAATTCATGTATATCACTTCACCATGTGAATTTGATATTTTCCGCATCGCTGGTTGATGAATATGTCCGCATATTACGTATGAATATCCTTTTGAAATTGCAATGCCGGCAGCTGTTTCTTCAAATTTATTGATATAGGAAACAGCTCTTTTTACGCCATTTTTTACCCGTTTTGAAAAGGATATTTTTTCTCTTCCAAGACTCCTTAAAAGGAAGTTTACCAAACTGTTGATAAGGATCAGCAGGTCATAGCCGAAGGAACCAAGCTTTGCAAGCCATTTGCTGTACTGCATCGTAATGTCAAAAACATCCCCATGAAAGATCCAGGTCTTCTTCCCTTTGAGATCAAGCAGCAGCTTATTAACCAGCTTGAATGAGCCAAGATTGAATTTTGCGAACTTCCTCATTAGCTCGTCATGATTACCTGTTATATAGACTACTTTGGTGTTCTTTGCTATCAGGCCGGTGAGATGACGGATCACCATCAGGTGGGATTTGGGAAAATATGCTTTACGGAATTGCCAGATGTCAATAATGTCACCGTTGAGGATCAGCATCTTTGGTTTAATGCTTCTCAGGTATTCCAGAAGTTCCTTTGCATGGCATCCAAATGCCCCTAAATGAACATCGGAGATTATTACAATGTCTACTTCACGTTTACTGACAGAAAAGGATTTCATATTCAAGCTGCAAAGGTGTTATGATTTATTTATCCCAATGTTAACTCTATGTTATTTTAACATTAATAATTTGTTAATAAATCATTAAATTTCAGTAACATATGATAAAACAATTATGATATCCCTCACATTTGCATCTTGGAACTAAAGCAGTTTGTGAATTCAAGATTGACTGCTTGTAATTAAACCTTGTAACTGTAATTATGGAGGATCAGGGTGGTGAACAAAAAACGGTAACCCGGGCGCTTTGGCTCACCGATACCTATGGCGATCACAATGGGGTTTCAATGGTTCTGCAAGCCATGCACAGGGAAATAAAGCTGCGGAATTTGCCTATCGACATCATGGTCTGCAGCAATACTCTGAAATCAGACTGCCACCTGATTGTTCTGAAACCAATTTCGGAATTTAATATCCCGCTTTACCGTCAGCAACCCCTGAGAATCCCTAATTTTATAAGTATCCAACGTGTTTTCAGAAGACGGAAGTATAACCGTGTATTATGCTCAACCGAAGGTCCCATGGGGTTTGCTGCCATGTACCTGAAGAAGATTTACTCAGTTAAAACATTTTTTTATTTGCATACCGATTGGATCATGTTTGCCAAACAAGTGATGGGTATGGAGGATGCCGGCCTGAAGCGATTACAGAGAGTTATGAGGACATATTACAACCAGTTCGATACTATTTTTGTACTCAACTCTGATCAGCAAAAGTGGCTATCGGGTAATTTAATGAAGTTCCATCCTTCGAGGGTCTTATTAACCGCTCATTGGGCCGAAGAGATTTTTATAAACCACAATGTCGATTTGACTGCAATTCCCGACCCCCGGAACAACAGCCCTGTTGTCCTGTTTACGGGCCGTATCAGCCGGGAAAAGGGAGTTTTTGAGATACCGGAAATTTTCAGGAACGTCAGGAAAAGCATCCCTGGTCTGAGAATGCTTTTTGCAGGTACCGGC